>JAFAPJ010000012.1 GCA_019247255.1 Methylobacteriaceae bacterium
TGCCCTTCGACCCGCAAGCTTACCTG
Source organism: Methylobacteriaceae bacterium (assembly GCA_019247255.1). Taxonomy (GTDB): domain Bacteria; phylum Pseudomonadota; class Alphaproteobacteria; order Rhizobiales; family Beijerinckiaceae; genus Enterovirga. Next base: position 27 of record JAFAPJ010000012.1, read on the forward strand.
CCGGCGGTGACCGGATATTACACGGACACGAAGGGGAACATGCTCTCGTTCCCGTTCAACTCGTCGACCCCGATCCTCTACATCAACAAGGACCTGTTCAAGAAGGCAGGCCTCGACCCGAACAGCCCGCCCAAGACCTGGACCGAGATCGGCGAGGCGGCGGGGAAGCTGCGCGCCTCCGGGGCCGCCTGCGGCTTCACGACGTCCTGGCCGTCCTGGGTCATGGTCGAGAACCTTTCGGCGCTCCACAACATCCCGATCGGGACGGAGGAGAACGGCTTCGGCGGGCTCTCGACGCAGCTCACGATCGCCAACGACCTCGTCGCCCGCCATTGGGCCAACCTCGCCGAGTGGCAGAAGGACAAGCGCTTCGATTACGGCGGGCGCGCCGACAAGGCCGGGCCGAAATTCCTCTCGGGCGAGTGCGGGATGACGATGGCGTCCTCGGCCTCGCGCGGCAGCATCCTGGCGAACGCCAAGTTCGACGTCGGCTTCGGCATGCTGCCCACCTATGCCGACGTGAAGGGCGCGCCGCAGAACTCGATCATCGGCGGCGCGACGCTCTGGGTCCTCAAGGGCCGGCCAGACGGCGAGTACAAAGGCGTCGCCCAGTTTTTCGACTTCCTCTCAAAGCCCGAGAACCAGGCCTGGTGGCACCAGAACACGGGCTACCTGCCGATCACCAAGGCCTCCTACGAGCTCTCGAAGAGCCAAGGCTACTACGCGAAGTTCCCGGGCGCGAACGTCTCGATCGAGCAGATGAACCTCAACCCGCCGACCGCGAACTCGAAGGGACTGCGCTTCGGCAACTTCGCGCAGATCCGCGACGTCATCGAGGAGGAGATGGAGAACGTGCTGAACGGCACGAAGCCTCCGCGCCAGGGCCTCGAGGACGCGCAGCGACGCGGGAACGAGCTGCTGCGCCAGTTCGAGCGCACGAACTCCTGACGAGCGCCGGTCCGAGCGGCCCGATCTGAGAGGCGGGCAGTCGCCCGCCTTCGGCGGAGGGCTGCCCGAGACCGCGCCCGGCGATCGCTCGCCTCCCGACGATGCAGGCGAAACGCGTCACCTTCCCGGGCCGGATCCTGCCGGCTCTCCTGCTTCTGCCGCAGCTCGCCATCACGGCGGTCTTCTTCCTGTGGCCCTCGGCCGAGGCGCTCTGGCAGAGCCTGCGGCGCGAGGACGCCTTCGGGACGCGGTCCGAGTTCGTCGGGCTCGACAATTTCCGCCAGCTCTTCGCCGATCCGGCCTATCTCGCGTCCTTCTCGACGACGCTCGTCTTCTCGGCCTCGGTCGCGCTCCTCTCGCTCGCGCTCGGCCTCCTCTTCGCGGTCCTGACGGAGCGGGTTGGCCGAGGCCGCGCGCTTTATCAGAGCCTCCTCATCTGGCCCTACGCGGTCGCGCCGGCGCTCGCGGCGCTGATGTGGTCCTTCCTGTTCGACCCCTCGATCGGCCCGGTCGCCAAGCTCCTCGGCCGGCTCGGCCTGCCCTGGAATCACCAAGTGAACGGAGGGCAGGCGCTCATCCTCATCGTCATCGCGAGCACCTGGAAGCAGGTCTCCTACAACTTCCTGTTCTTCGTGGCAGGCCTCGCCGCGATCCCGCGCTCGCTTCTCGAGGCCGCGGCGATCGACGCCGCGAGCCCCTGGCGCACCTTCTGGACGATCGTCTTCCCGCTGCTTGCCCCGACCTCGTTCTTCCTGCTGGTCGTCAACATCGTCTACGCGTTCTTCGACACGTTCGGGGTCGTCCACGCGACGACGCAGGGCGGCCCCGCCCAGGCCACCACGACCCTCGTCTACAAGGTGTTCCGCGACGGCTTCGTCGGGCTCGATCTGGGCGGCTCGGCCGCGCAATCGGTCGTGCTCCTGGCGATCGTGATCGCGCTCACCGCCGTCCAGTTCCGCTTCGTCGAGCGGCGGGTGCATTACTGAGATGGTCCGCCCAGCCGGCGCCGGCAGCGTCCTGCCCCACATCCTGCTGAGCGCGGCGCTCGCGATCATGCTGGCGCCGATCTGGTTCGCGATCGTGGTCTCGACCTCGTCCGTCTCGGACTTCCTCACGGGCGGCCTCGGCGTCCTGCCGGGCGACCAGGCGATCGCCAACTACCGCACCGTCCTCGTGACGGGCGCATCCAATGTCGGGCTGTCGCCCGTCGGGCCGATGCTCCTCAACAGCTTCATGATGGCGGTCGCGATCGCGGCCGGGAAGATCGCGATCTCGATCATTTCCGCCTATGCGGTCGCCTGGTTCCGCTTTCCGTTCCGGACCGCCGCCTTCTGGACGATCTTCATCACGCTCATGCTGCCCGTCGAGGTGCGGATCCTGCCGACCTTCGGGGTGACGGCGGATCTCGGCCTCCTCAACAGCTTCGCCGGGCTCACCATTCCGATCATCGCGTCCGCGACCGCGACCTTCCTGTTCCGCCAGGTCTTCATGACGATCCCGGACGAGCTGACCGAGGCGGCCCGCATCGACAACGCCGGACCGGTCCGCTTCTTCTTCGACGTCGTGCTGCCCTTGTCGCGGACGAACATCGCGGCGCTCGCCATCATCCTGTTCATCTACGGCTGGAACCAGTATCTCTGGCCGCTTCTCGTCACGACGGACACGAAATACTATACCGTCGTGATGGGCATCCAGCGCCTCGCGCAATCCGCCGAGAGCAGCCCGGTCTGGCACCTCGCCATGGCGACCGCGATCCTCGCGATGCTGCCGCCCGTCCTCGTGGTCCTGTCCATGCAGAAGCTGTTCGTGCGCGGCCTCGTCGAGACGGAGAAGTAGATGGCCGGGGTGACGCTGGACGCGGTCCGCAAGGTCTACCCGGGCGGGGTCGAGGCCGTGCGCGGCGTCTCGCTCGACGTCCAGAACGGGAGCTTCTGCGTGCTCGTCGGCCCGTCGGGCTGCGGAAAATCCACGCTGCTGCGGATGGTCGCCGGGCTCGAGACCATCTCGTCCGGGACGGTCCGGATCGGCGCGCGCGTCGTGAACGACCTCGAGCCCGCGGGGCGCGACATCGCGATGGTGTTCCAGAACTACGCGCTCTACCCGCATATGAGCGTCTACGAGAACATGGCCTACGGCCTGCGCAACCGCGGGACGCCGAAGGCCGAGATCGCGGCGCGCGTCGCTGAGGCGGCCCGGATCCTCGCGGTCGAGCCCTACCTGCAGCGCCGCCCGCGCGAGCTCTCGGGCGGCCAGCGCCAGCGCGTCGCGATGGGGCGCGCCATCGTGCGCCAGCCGCAGGTCTTCCTGTTCGACGAGCCGCTCTCGAACCTCGACGCGAAGCTGCGCGTCCAGATGCGCGTGGAGATCAAGCGCCTGCAGAAGAGCCTCGGCGTGACCTCGCTCTACGTCACACACGACCAGGTCGAGGCAATGACGCTCTCCGACCAGCTCGTCGTCCTGAACGGGGGCCTCGTCGAGCAGGCGGGCCCGCCGACGGAACTCTATCGCCGGCCCGCGACCCGGTTCGTCGCCGGCTTCCTCGGCTCGCCCGGCATGAACTTCATCGCCGGGACGGCGGCGGAGGGCGGCACGATCCGGATCGGCGACCTGACATGGCCGGCGCCGGTCGGCGCGGCCGCACGGCCCGGCACGGCGGTCGAGCTCGGGCTGCGCCCCGAGGACCTGCGCGTCGCGGACGACGGCGAGCCCGCCCTCCCCTTCACGGTCGAGTTCGCGGAGGAGCTTGGCGCCTCGCGGCTCGTCCATGGCCGGATCGCCGGCAGCGCGGCGGCTGTGCAGCTGCCCGCCGAGGCTGCCCCGCTCCTCGGAACCGTCCCGGTCACCGCGCGGGCCGAAGCGGTCCACCTCTTCGACGCGGAGACCGGCCGCCGACTCTGACCCGCACGCACTGGATCGCGGGCGTCGCGCATGCCAGAGCGGGGCCGTCGCATTCGAGGAGAACACCCCGTGCCGCTCACCATCTACCAGGCTTCGGTAGAGCCGATGTGAAAAGGCGTCGAATCGCTCCTGAAGCTCCTCGCGAAGGCCGAGTCGCAGGCGGCGGAGCGCGGCCTCGATCTCGACGATCTTCTCGCGACCCGCCTCGCGCCGGACATGTTCCCGCTGACCCGGCAGATTCAGATCGTGTCGGACGCAGCCAAGAACACGACGGCGCGGCTCCTCGGCGAGACTCCCCCGAGCTGGCCCGACACCGAGACGACCTTCGCGGAGCTGCAGACCCGCCTCAGAACGACGCACGACTTCCTGGGCCGGGCGCAGGCCTCCGCGATGGAGGGCGCGGAAGACCGGCCGGTGACGATGCCCGTCGGGCCGGAACGGACCCTGACCTTTCCGACCGGCCGCGAGTTCCTCTTCACCTTCGCGCTGCCAAACTTCTACTTCCACCTGACCGCCGCCTACGCGATCCTGCGCCATCGCGGTCTCGAGATCGGCAAGCGCGACTACCTCGGCATGGTGTGATTGGCGGCGAGCGCGGCCAGCAGCGCCCGGAGGTCTTCCGCGAGGCGGGCGGCCGTTCCGGGGCCGATCTGACCGAGAAGCCGCTCCGCCATCTCGGCCTTGGCGGCCAGCCCGGCGGCGCGCAGGGCTGAGCCGCGGGGAGCCAGCCGGATCAACTTGGCGCGGGCGTCGTGCGGGTCGCGGACCTGCTCCAGGTAACCGCGGGTGACCAGCTCCTGGATACTCTGGCTGAGCGCCTGCTTCGTCAGCCCGACCCGTTTCGCCAGGTCGGCCGCGCGAATGCTTCCCTCGGCGTCCAAGGCCGGCATCAGGGCCGCCAAGGCCGGCGTCAGGTCGATGAAGCCGGCCCGCGCGAGCCGAGCCAGGAATCCCGCCTGCAGAGCCGCCCGGACCTGGCTCAACAGCATCGCGAGGTCCTCGACATCCGCTTCGCCCGCTCTCGCCACTCGTCAACCACCTTGACCAATCGAGGGTTCAGTCGTAGCTCTCATCCCGGCCGCGATCGGGACGCTCTCATGCTGGCAGGCAAAACAGCGCTCGTCACGGGCGCCACGAGCGGGATCGGGCTGGCCATCGCCCGAGGTCTCGCGGCCTCCGGAGCCAGCCTGATCCTCGTCGGCCGCGACCCCCATCGGGCCGATTCGGCTCGCAGGGAGGTGACGGCGTCGGCGGCCGGCACGGCCGCGCCCGCGCCTCACCTCATCCTGGCCGACCTGTCCCTGATGTCCGAGACACGCCGCGTCGCGGCCGCCGTTCGGGAGCGAGCGGACACGCTCGACATCCTGGTCAACAACGCCGGCGCGGTCTTCGCGACCCGTCAGGAGACGCCGGAGGGATTCGAGCGAACCTTCGCCTTGAACCATCTCTCTCCGTTCCTGCTGACCGCACACCTTCTCGACCGGCTCAGTCCCGGCGCCCGCATCGTGACCACCTCGTCCCGGGTGCATCTGCAGGCGGCGCTCGATTTCGAGGATCTCCAGACGGCGCGAAGCTATCGCTCCTTCCGCGCCTATTCGCGATCCAAGCTCGCCAACGTCATGTGGACAGCCGCGCTCGCGCGCAGGCTCGACGGGATGGACATCGCAGCGAACTGTTTCGCGCCGGGCCTCGTGGCGACCCGGTTCGGCCACGACATGGGGGGCCTCGTCGGCTGGGCGGCCCGACGCATCCTGCCCCGCATCGGCCGGACGCCGGAACAGGGGGCGGCGAGCTGCCTCCTGCTCGCGACCGCTCCGGAGGCGGGCAGGTGGCGGGGCCGCTACGTCTTCGACGGCCAGCCCACCGCCCCGTCGGCCGCGGCCCAGGACGTCCCCGGGCAGGAGCGCCTCTGGGCCGAGAGCGAGCGGCTGCTCGCGTCATACCTCGCCTGAGGGCGCCCGCTTGGAGCCGTCCCGGCCAGGCCGGATGTCGACCTCCCGGGACGCCAGCCCATCAGGCGTTGAAGCCGCCGTCGACGTCGAGGCTCGCGCCGGTGATGAAGGACGCTTGCGGGCTCGCCAGGAACACGATCGCGGCCGCGATCTCGTCGGGCTGCGCGTAGCGGGCGAGCGCCGTGCCGGCGGTCAGCGCCTGCGCGAGCGGTCCGCCGTCGTTCGGGTTCATGTCGGTCTCGACCGCGCCCGGCTGGACGGCGTTGACCGTGATGCGCCGGCCGGCGAGGTCGCGCGCCCAGCCGCGGGTCAGAGACGAGACGGCGGCCTTGGTGGCCCCGTAGCTCGCGGCGCCCGGGAAGGGCGTGCGGTCCGCGAGCGCGCTCGACACGGAGATGATCCGGCCATCGTCCGCCATGACCTTGGCGGCCTCCTGCACGGCCGCCCAGACGCCGCGGACGTTCACGGCGAACATGCGGTCGAAGCCGCCGACATCCTCCTGCCCGGCCGGCCCGCCCGCGAACACGCCGGCGTTGTTGACCAGGATGTCGAGGCGCCCCAGCCGCGCCACGACCTCGTGCACGAGACGGCCGACGGCCCCCGGATCGCCGCCATCCGCCTCGATCGCGACGGCGCGCCGGCCAAGACCCTCGACCGCGCGGACGACGTCCTGCGCCTTCTCGGGCGCGCTGACGTAGCTGACCGCGACATCCGCGCCCGACGCCGCGAGCGCCCGGGCCGCCGCGGCGCCGATCCCGCGCGATCCACCCGTCACCAGGGCCACCTTGCCCGAGAGATCGACCTTCATGACACCCTCCGCTCGGCTTATATACCGATCGGTATCGAAATAGGCCGTCGACAGCCGGCGTCAAGCAGATTATGTACCGATCGGTGTTGAAACGCACGCGCGAACCCGGCGAGCCTGCGCCGCGTCCCGGCCGGCCCCGCGCCTTCGACCTCGGCGAGGCGGTCGAACGCGCCCTGCCGGTCTTCTGGCGGCATGGCTACGAGGGCGCGTCGCTGACCGACCTCACGGCCGCGATGGGGATCAGCCGCCCGTCGCTTTATGCGGCCTTCGGCGACAAGGCGGGTCTCTTTCGCGCGGTGGTCGACCGCTACGGTGAGGGTCCGGCGGCCTTTGTTGCGCGCGCGCTCGCGGAGCCGACCGCCCGGGCCGTCGTCGAGCGCTTCCTCCTGGACGGAGCGGCCGCCCAGACCGATCCCGCCTACCCGGCGGGCTGCCTCGCGGTGCAGGGCGCGCTCGCCTGCGGGACCGAGAACGCCTGGTCGCGGGAGATCCTCCGCGAACGACGCACGGCCGTGCAGGCGGCCCTCGCCGATCGTCTGCGGCAGGCGCGCGACGCGGGCGACCTGCCGGCGGACGCCGATCCGGACGATCTCTCGCGCTTCGTCGCGACCGTGTTTCAGGGCATGGCCGTCCAGGCGGCCTCGGGGGCGAGTCGGGCGGAGCTCGAAGGGATCGCGCGACGCGCGC
>JAFAPJ010000205.1 GCA_019247255.1 Methylobacteriaceae bacterium
GATGACATCCCGGTCACCCCGCTTTAGGTTCGCGCATGGACCGGCCCCGCCCCGACAGCTTCGCCCCGGCGGCAGCCGCGCAACGGCAGTTCCTGCGCGTTCAGTCCCGCGAGGAGGCGCTCGGCCGCCTCGAGGACGCGCTCCGGCCCGGTCCGCTCGGGCGCGAGCGCGTGAGGCTCGCGGGCGCGCTCGGGCGCGTGCTGGCGGCGCCGGCCCGGTCCGCCGCCGACGTGCCTCCCTTCGATCGCGCCCTCGTCGACGGCTTCGCGGTGCGGTCCGCCGATCTCGCGGGGGCAGGCGAGGCGCGTCCCTTGACGCTGAAGCTGAACCCGGAGCAGCTCGCCTGCGGCGTCGTCCCCGCCCTCGTGGTCGGACCAGGCAGCGCGACCCCGATCGCGACGGGCGCTCCCCTGCCGCGGGGCGCGGACGCCGTCGTGATGGTCGAGACGACCGACCCGGTTCCGGGCGGGATCGAGGTGCGCCGCCCCGTGCAGGCCGGCGGGCACGTCGCCTTCGCGGGCTCGGACATGACGGCCGGGGAGACGCTGGTCCGCCCCGGAACGGTGATCGGCTCGCGGGAGATCGCGATGCTCGCGGCCGCTGGTCTCGGGGAGGTCGAGGTGCTGCGTCGGCCCAAGGTCGGCGTGATCTCGACCGGCAACGAGCTCGTGCCCGCGGGCGAGCCGCTCCGCCCGGCCGCGATCCACGACGCGAACGGACCCGTGATCGCGGCCGCGGTCGCCGAGGAGGGCTGCGACCCCGTCTTCTACGGCATCGTGCCGGACGATCCCGAGCTTCTCCGGGCGGCGCTCCGCCGCGCCCACGCCGAATGCGACGCCGTGATCCTATCGGGCGGCACCTCGAAGGGCGCCGGCGACCTGGCGCCCGACCTCGTGGCCGAGCTCGGTTCGCCCGGGATCGTGGCGCACGGGGTTGCGCTGAAGCCCGGCAAGCCGCTCGTCCTCGCGGTCGCCGGCGGCAAGCTCGTCACGGTTCTGCCAGGCTTCCCGACCTCGGCCATGTTCACCTTTCACGCGATGGTCGCTCCGACCCTGCGGCGGCTCGCGGGCCTACCGGCCCGCGCGGTCTCGACCGTTCCGGCGACGTTGCCCGTGCGCATCGCCTCCGAGCTCGGGCGGACAGAATTCGTGATGGTGTCGCTCGTGCCGGGCGAGACCGGGCTCGCCGCGTACCCGACGGCGCGCGGGTCCGGCTCCGTCACCTCCTTCGCGCAGGCCGACGGCTTCGTGGCGGTCGAGGCGCTCGCGGATTCAGTCGCGGCCGGCTCGCCCGTCGAGGTGACGCTGTTCTCGGCCCACACCACCCCTCCGGATCTCGTGGTGACCGGCAGCCACTGCGTCGGCCTCGACGCAGTGGTGACGCGTCTCGCGGAGCGCGGGCTCGCGACCCGGCTCATCGCGGTCGGCAGCCAGGGAGGGCTAGTGGCGGCGGCGCGCGGCGAATGCGACCTCGCCCCGATCCACCTCCTCGACCCGGGAACCGGCACCTACAACGCCCCTTATCTCACCGCGGGGCTCGAGCTCGTCCCCGGCTGGCGGCGGCTGCAGGGCCTGCTGTTCCGACCAGGGGATCCGCGTTTCGAGGGCCGAAGCGTCGCCGAAGCCGTGATGGCGGCCCTCGCCGATCGCGAATGCCGGCTCGTCAACCGCAACACGGGCGCGGGCACGCGCATCCTCCTCGACGAGCTTCTGCGCGGCGCACGCCCCGAAGGCTACGCGAACCAGCCGCGCTCCCACAACGCGGTCGCGGCCGCGATCGCGCAGGGCCGCGCCGATTGGGGCATGGCGATCGCTCCCGTCGCCCGCGCCGCGGGGCTCGGCTTCCTGCCGGTCGGGCCGGAGCATTACGATTTCGCGCTCGTCGCGCGCCGCCGCGACCGGCCGGCGGTTCAGGCCTTCCTGGCCGCGCTGGACGACCCAACCGTCCTGGCCGAGCTTGCGGCGCTCGGCTTCGAACGGGCCGGGATCCCGTGAGGGTGATCGGCTTCGCCGGCTGGAGCGGCGCCGGCAAGACGACACTCATCGAGAAGCTCATCGCGGAGCTGCGCGGCCGAAACCTCACGGTCGCGACCGTCAAGCACGCCCATGCGGGCTTCGACATCGACCAGCCGGGCAAGGACACGTACCGGCATCGGGCGGCCGGCGCCCGCGAGGTCCTGGTCGCCTCGAGCCGCCGCGTCGCGGTCATCCGCGAGCTCGACGGCGAGGACGAGCCGCACCTCGCCGATCTTCTTCTCCGGCTCGGACCCGTGGATCTCGTCCTCGTGGAGGGCTTCAAGGCCTATTCGCACCCCAAGATCGAGGTGCATCGCGCCGCGAGCGGGAAGCCCCTCATGGGTCCCGATACGGCGGGGCTCGTCGCGCTCGCGACCGACATGCCGACCCTGGCCGGCGCCGGCCGCCCCGTCGTTCATCTCGATGACGTCGCGGCGATCGCGGATCTCGCTCTCGCCCATGCGGTCGAGGCCTTGCCCCTCATCGAGCGCCTGCGCGAGCGGCCGCGCCCGGCTCGGCTGCCGGAGCCCGCCGGGCACGCCTGATGGCCCAGCTCTCGGACGATTGCTTCGCCTTCGGCGGGGGCTTGATGCCGCTCGACGACGCGGTCGCGCTCATCGCTGAACGGGTCGGCTGCGTCGCGGGCGTGGAGGAGGTCGCGCTCGCCGCGGCCGATGGGCGCGTGCTGGCCCGGGACGTCCGCGCGCCCGTCGACCTCCCGCCTTTCGACAATTCCGCGGTCGACGGCTA
>JAFAPJ010000222.1 GCA_019247255.1 Methylobacteriaceae bacterium
GACGAGGAGCGCCTTGAGCGGCGCCTCGCGGTCGCCCTGCGGCGGCGGCAGGCGCCGCACGATGGCCTCGAGCACGAGGTCGATGTTGAGGCCGGTCTTGGCCGAGATCGGCACGGCGTCGGACGCGTCGAGCCCGATCACCTCTTCGATCTGCTCCTTGATCCGGTCGGGCTCGGCCGCCGGCAGGTCGATCTTGTTGAGAACCGGGACGATCTCGTGGTTGGCGTCGAGCGCCTGGTAGACGTTCGCGAGCGTCTGCGCCTCGACCCCCTGGGAGGCGTCGACCACCAGGAGCGAGCCCTCGCAGGCCGCGAGCGAGCGCGAGACCTCGTAGGCGAAGTCGACATGGCCCGGCGTGTCCATGAGGTTCAGCACGTAGGCGCGTCCGTCCTGCGCCCGGTAGTCGAGCCGCACGGTCTGCGCCTTGATCGTGATGCCGCGCTCGCGCTCGATGTCCATGGAATCGAGCACCTGCTCGGTCATCTCGCGCGCCGAGAGCGCGCCCGTCGTCTGAATCAGCCGGTCGGCGAGCGTCGACTTGCCGTGGTCAATATGCGCGACGATCGAGAAGTTGCGGATATGGTCGATCGCGTGCGTGCTCATCGAGGTCGGCAGGCCTGGGCATGGGGCGGCGCGTCCCGGCGCGGGGCGCGGCGGCTTCGGGACGTACTCCGCCATATCAGGGCGCCTGTCCGAACGCCAATGCGGCGCGGCCCCGTGCCGCGCTCGGGCGTCGAGGATCCGCTCGGGCGCGACGTGTCGCGTTCAGCGTCCGCCGAGCCCGGCCACGAAATCCGAGATGCCGTTCAGCGCGATCTGCGTGCCGACGCAGAGCAGCAGGAAGGCCGAGAGCCGCGACAGCACCCGGGCGCGGGCCCGGCCGAGGAGGTCGACGACCCGATCCGCCCAAGCGTAGGCGAGCCAGACGCAGCCCGCGATCGCGAGCGCGGCGAGCGAGGCGCCGAGCGCTCTCAGCGCCGAATCCGGCCCCGCCCAGGTGAGGTTCGAGCCGAGCGCGATCGCGACCGAGATCGTGCCGGGGCCGGTCGTGAACGGCATGGTCAGCGGGAAGAAGGCGACGTCCTCCTCGCCCTCGGCATGCGAGGCCTGCTCCTCCTTCTTGCTCTCGTTGCGCTCGGGCGCGGTGAGCAGCGTCCAAGCGGTGGTCGCGACCACGAAGCCGCCCGCGATCCGGAGCGCCGCGAGCGAGACGCCGAAGAAGCTGAGCACCGTCGCGCCGGCCCAGAGCGCGCCCAGCATCACGAGCGAGGCGTAGAGCCCGATCCGGCGCGCCAGAAGCGTGCGCTCGGCATGCGACCGCCCGCCCGTCACCTGGCTGAAGATGATGGCCGATCCGATCGGGTTCACGATCGAGAACAGCGCCGTGAAGGCGAGGAGGAACGTCTGAAGGCCGCCCGTCACGCGTCAGCGTCGCCGCAAAAAGTGCTTCCCCTCGCCGGGGCAAGGGCGGCATAGCTCGCCCGAGAACGAACCGGGAGAGAAAAGATGCGCCGCATCGGGCATTTCGTCGGGGGCAAGCATGTCGAGGGCCGCTCGGGCCGCTTCGCCGACGTATTCGAGCCGATGACCGGAGAGGTGCAGGCGCAGGTCGCGCTCGCGTCCCGCGCCGAGCTGCGCGAGGCGGTCGAGAACGCACGCGCCGCGCAGCCCGCCTGGGGCACCACCAACCCGCAGCGGCGGGCGCGCGTGATGATGCGCTTCCTGGACCTCGTCCAGGCCGAGTACGACAGCCTGGCCGAACTCCTGGCCCGCGAGCACGGGAAGACGATCCCGGACGCGAAGGGCGACATCCAGCGCGGGCTCGAGGTCGTCGAGTTCGCCTGCGGCATCCCGCATCTCATGAAGGGCGAGTACACGGAGGGCGCAGGGCCCGGCATCGACATCTACTCGATGCGCCAGCCGCTCGGCGTGGTGGCCGGCATCACGCCGTTCAACTTCCCGGCCATGATCCCGATGTGGAAGTTCGCGCCGGCGATCGCCTGCGGCAACGCCTTCATCCTGAAGCCGTCCGAGCGCGACCCAGGCGTGCCAATGCGGCTCGCGGAGCTGATGATCGAGGCCGGGCTCCCGGCCGGGATCCTGAACGTCGTCAACGGCGACAAGGAGGTCGTGGACGCGATCCTGGACGACCCGGACGTCCAGGCGGTCGGCTTCGTGGGCTCCTCGCCCATCGCCCAGTACATCTACGAGCGGGCGGCGTCCCGCGGGAAGCGCGCGCAATGCTTCGGCGGCGCCAAGAACCACATGATCGTCATGCCGGACGCCGACATGGACCAGGCGGTCGACGCGCTCATCGGCGCCGGCTACGGCTCGGCGGGCGAGCGCTGCATGGCGATCTCGGTCGCGGTGCCGGTCGGCCAGGCGACGGCCGACAAGCTCGTCGATCGGCTCATTCCTCGGGTCGAGAGTCTGAAGGTCGGCCCCTCGACCGACCCGTCCGCGGATTTCGGCCCGCTCGTGACCCGCGCGGCGCTC
>JAFAPJ010000032.1 GCA_019247255.1 Methylobacteriaceae bacterium
GAGCATCTGCAGGTCGCCGCGCAGCCGCTCCGGCAGCATCACGCGGATCGGCACCTGCCGGTCCTCCGCGTTGAACTTCGCGAGGTTCGGCCCGATGTCGCCGATCGTGCCGACCCGCACCGTGTCGGCGATGATGTCGGTCGAGACCCCCAGATCGGCGGCGACGGACGGCTTCGGCCGGATCCGGATCTCCGTGCGGTCGAGCGGCGCCGTCGAGACGACGTTCGCGAGATGCGGCAGCGTCATCATCTCGCGCTGGAGCTTCTCCGAGACCTCGCGGACCACGGCCTTGTCCTGTCCGGCGACGATCAGCGCGAGGTCGCGCTGTCCGTTCTCGCGCAGAGCCCAGAAGCGGATGTCCGGCATCTCCCTCAGCACGTCGCCGATCGCGGCCTCGACCGCCTTCTGCTTGCGGCTGCGCTCGCCCTTGGGCACGAGGTTGATCGTCAGGGTCGCGAGCCGGATCTCCTTCTTGGAGGGCAGCTGGCGCCCGCCGTTCACGAAGACGCTCTTCACCTCCGGGAACTCGCGGATGCGCTCGACCACGCGGTCGGTCACGCGCTTCGTGTCGTCGAGCCGGGCGCCGGGCGGCAGCTCGATCACGAACATGGAGCGCGCGATGTCCTCCTCGGGCAGGAAACCTGCGGGCAGGAGCTTCGTCGAGTAGATGGAGCCTGCGAAGAAGCAGAGGCCCGCCACCAGCGTCAGGTACTTGTGCCGAGCCGTCCAGCCGACCGCCGCCAGGTAGGCCCGCATGATGAAGCCCGGCTCTTCCTCCTCGTGGTGCCGGCTCGGGCGCAGGAAGTAGGCGGCGAGCATCGGCGTGATCAGCCGCGCCACGAGGAGCGAGATCAGCACCGCGACCGCGATCGTCAGGCCGAACTGCTTGAAGTACTGGCCGGCGATGCCGCCCATGAAGCTGACGGGCGCGAAGACCGCGACGATCGTGAAGGTGATCGCGATGACCGCGAGCCCGATCTCGTCCGCCGCCTCGAGCGCCGCCCGGTAGGGCGACTTCCCCATGCGCATGTGCCGGACGATGTTCTCGATCTCCACGATCGCGTCGTCGACCAGGATTCCGGTCACGAGCGTGATCGCGAGGAGGCTCACGAGGTTCAGCGAGAACCCCATCGCGCTGATCGCCCAGAAGGTCGGGATGACCGAGAGCGGCAGCGCGATCGCGGAGATGAGCGTCGCGCGCCAGTCCTTGAGGAAGATGAACACCACGATGATCGCGAGAAGCGCGCCCTCGATGAGGCCGTGCATCGCGGAATGGTAGTTGCCGACCGTGTTCTCGACCGAGGTGTCGATGAGGTCGAGGCGAACGTCCGGGTAGAGGGCGCGCAGCTCGCCCATCTTCTTCTCGACCGCGGTCGCCACGGAGGCGTCGCTCGCCCCGTTCGCCCGGGAGATCGCGAAGGCGACGACCGGCTCGCCGTTCAGCCGCGCGAAGGTGCGGGGCTCCTCCGAGCCGTCCGTGAGGGTCGCGATCTCGTCGAGTCGCACCTTGCGGCCGCCCGGCAGCACGATGGAGGTCGACCCGAGGGTCGCGACGGATTGAGCGCCGGCGAGCGTGCGGATCGACTGCTCCTGGCCGCCGAGCTCGCCGCGCCCGCCCGCGAGGTCGGCCGAGGTCAGGCGGAGCTGCTTGTTGACGTCCGCCGCCGTGATGCCGAGCGACAGAAGCCGGTCAGGCTCGAGCGTGACGCGGATCTCGCGCTCGACGCCGCCGAGACGGTCGACGTTCGCGACGCCTTTCACGCCCTGGAGCTGGCGGGCGATCGTGTCGTCCACGAACCAGGAGAGCTGCTCGGGCGTCATCGCGGGAGCGGACGCCGCGTAGTAGAGGATCGGCAGGCCCGCGATCTCGACACGCTGGATGATCGGCTCGTCGATCGTGCGCGGCAGGTCGGCCCGCACCTTCGCGATCGCGTCCTTCACGTCGTTGACGGCGCGGTCGGCGTTCGTCTCGAGCCTGAACTCGATCGTGGTCGTCGAATTCCCCTCGGAGATCGCCGAGATGATGTGCTTGACGCCGTTGACCCCGGCGACGGCGTCCTCGACGCGCTTCGTCACCTGGTTCTGCAGCTCGGCCGGCGCCGAGCCCGCCTGCGTCACGGTTACGGCGACGATCGGGATATCGATGTTGGGAAATCGCGTGATCGCGAGGCTGTTGAAGCTGACAACCCCGAGCAGGGTGAGGACGAGGAAGAGCACGACCGACGGAATCGGCCGGCGGATCGCCCAGGCGGAGATGTTGAGGCGCATCGTGCGGTGTCCTGGCCGGCCGCGCTTACTCGCGGGCCGCGGAGGCGGTGGGGCCCGGCGCCTCGACCGGACGGACGCGGTCGCCGTCGCGAAGGAAGCTGCCCGCGCGAGCGACGACCGGCTCGCCCGCCCGGACGCCGTCGCGTATCTCGATGAAGCCTTCGGCCGACAGGCCGGTCTGAACGCGGCGCGCCTCGACCCGTTCGCCGACGACGGCGAGCACTGTCGCGCCGCCGCCCGGGTTGTACACCACCGAGGCGAGCGGCACGGCGGTGCCGGTCCGTCGGGCGACCTCGATCGCGCCGCGCGCGAAGGCGCCGACCCGGAGCGCCGGGTCCGGTTCTAGCGCCACCCGGACCTTGCCGAGACGCGTCGCCCGGTCGATCTCGGGATAGATGGCGCGGATGCGACCCCGGACCTTCCGATCGCTGTCGAGGTCGAGCACCGCCTCCGCCCCGATCCTCAGGCGCGGCATCTGCGTTTCCGTCACGTCGCCTTCGAGCTCGAC
>JAFAPJ010000072.1 GCA_019247255.1 Methylobacteriaceae bacterium
AGGGGGGACCGTTGCATCGGGGCGAACCCTAGCCACCCCAGAGAGAACGAACGGTTAACGGCCGAGCTTCGGGCCGCGTTCGTCCGTGGCTTACTCTGGTGACTTGACCGGCACAGGCCGCATCAAGAAGGCCGGCACGTGGTCGCCGAGCCCCACGGGAGCGTCGCCCCCCTCGTAGGCCGTGTCCGGCCGGGTGCGCTCGAAGGGCCGGCGGGGCCTGTCCTCGCGAGGTCCCGTCTCCCGAGATCCTGCGGGATCGACGCGCTGGCGTCCCTCGCCCGAGCCGCCGCCGCGCTCCTCCCCGGTCGGCTTCTCGGCCGCGCGAGCCTCGCCCCGGCCGCGTTCGCGGTCACGCCGTCCGCCGCCTCCGCGACCACGGTCGCGGTCGCGTCGCCTCTCGCCGTCGTCCCGGGACCGGCCCTCGTCGTCGCCGCGGGGCCGCGCGCGACGCCCGCCCTCGCGAACGCCGCTTTCGGCGAGGTTCTGCCCTTCCCAGGTGACCGGCTGGCCGATGAGGCTCTCGATCGCCGCCAGCGCCTTCTCGTCGCCGGGCGCGACGAGCGTGAAGGCGTGGCCGCTGCGTCCCGCCCGGCCGGTCCGGCCGATGCGGTGGACGTAATCCTCCGCATGGTGCGGCACGTCGTAGTTCAGGACGTGGCTGACGGCCGGGATGTCGAGGCCGCGCGCCGCGACGTCGCTCGCGACCAGAAGGTCGACGGAGCCGTTGCGGAAGCTTTCGAGCGCCGCCATGCGGGCCCGCTGGTCCATGTCGCCGTGCAGCGCGGCCGCGTTGAAGCCGTGCCGCTGGAGCGAGCGGTGCAGCACCGCGACCTCGCGCTTGCGGTTGCAGAAGATGATCGCGTTCTTGAACTCAGGTGCCTGACGGATCAGGTCGCGGAGCTTCTCCCGCTTCTCGTAAGGGTCGGCGCCGGTGGCATAGAGGCGCTGCGTGATCGTGGCGGCCGCCGAGGCCGGGCGAGCGACCTCGACCCGGACGGGATTGTGCAGAAAGGCGTCCGCAAGCCGCGTGATCTCGGGCGGCATGGTGGCGGAGAAGAAGAGCGTCTGCCGCGTGAACGGCACGAGCTTCACGATGCGCTCGATGTCCGGGATGAAGCCCATATCGAGCATGCGGTCCGCCTCGTCGATGACGAGGAGCTCGACCCCGGAGAGGAGGAGCTTGCCGCGCTCGAAATGGTCGAGCAGCCGTCCGGGCGTCGCGATCAGGACGTCGACGCCCCGGGTGATCTTGGCGTCCTGGTCGCCGAAGGACACGCCGCCGATCAGCAGGGCGACGGAGAGGCGGTGGTTGACGCCGTAGCGCTCGAAGTTCTCGACCACCTGCGCAGCGAGCTCGCGGGTCGGCTCCAGGATCAGCGTGCGGGGCATGCGGGCGCGCGCGCGCCCGGTCTCGAGCAGGTTCAGCATCGGCAGCACGAAGGCCGCCGTCTTGCCCGTGCCCGTTTGGGCGATGCCGAGCACGTCGCGCCGCGCGAGCACGTGCGGGATGGCTTGGGCCTGGATGGGGGTGGGCTGCGTGTAACCGGCAGCCGTAACGGCTTCCTGGACCTTATCGCTCAGGCCGAGCTCTGCGAACGACATCCGGATATGGGAACCATGCGGCGCCGCACGGGACGGCTGCCGAAAGAGGGCGCTCAGGCGAAGATGCCGAAGAGCGAGCACGAGGCACCGCAATGCGGGGCGCCGCTTCGACAGCCTGTTATATGATCCGGCGCCGGCCGCTTGTCAAATTCGAGACCAATGTCAAGCCCGGCTTTCGAGATTGCGCCGGCGATGGGCGGATCAGGGCCGACGGGTTGGTGCGGCGCATGGGTCGAGGACGGTCCGGCGCGCTCGGTCCGAGATCGATCCGGTGGTCACCGGGTCCGGCACGTCCCGGCTCACCTGAAACGCGAGGCGCGAGAGGTGCTGCTGGTCGAAGCCGCCCGTGAGCCAGCTCGCGGCCGCGTAAGACAGAAGGCCGACGGCGAGCACGGCTTTCACAGTGGTCACGACGAGGCTTCGCGGACGCGGGCCGGCCGCCTGCTCCTCAGTCATCGTTCCGTTTCCAGGCTACCATCAATCAAAGCTGCGCCATTAAGGTAAAACGTCCGTTGACGGACGGCCTCCTCGCGCTAAGCTTGGCTAGAGAAAGGCCAAAAACCGTTTGGCTCGCTTGCGTTTGCGTTCGGGTCACGACGGTGCCATAGCCACGGTCGAGCGCAGCCGCTCGATTCATTTTTCGACAAGGGTGACGGCCTACGGTGCCGACGGCCGTTGCTCTCCAGGATGTTGCACGGAAGTGACAGACGGCCTCTGGGCCTTCCGGTAAAAGCGATCTCGGACCACTGACCCTCCAAGCATGGATCAAAACATGAAGAAGCTTCTCCTCTCCTCTGTCGCGCTGGTCGGCTTGACCGCCGGCGCGATGGCGGCCGACCTGCCGTCGCGCCGCGCGCCTGCGCCGTTCGTCGCCGTTCCGGTCTTCACCTGGACCGGCTTCTACGTCGGTGCGAACGCCGGCTACGGCTTCAACGCGGGCACGAACAACCCGAACTTCGGCACCTTCGGGGCCTTCCCGGGCTCGTTCACGGCTCCGCTCGGCGGCTACACCGGCGTCGTGACGAACGGCGTGTTCGGCGGTCGTAACAGCAACGACGGCTTCGTCGGCGGCGGCCAGGTCGGCTACAACTACCAGATCGGCAACATCGTGATCGGCGTCGAGGCCGACGCGCAGTACACCGATTTCGGCAACAACAGCCGCACCAACATCGGTTCGGTCGTGACCCTGACCCCGACCCCGCCCGGCTTCGTCGGCGCGGTGAACTCGGGCCTCGCGTCCGGTCTCGATTATTACGGCACGATCCGTGGCCGCCTCGGCTACGCCTTCGACCGGATCCTCGTGTACGGCACGGGCGGTTTCGCCTACGGCCAGGGCGGGCGCGACAACAACGCGTTCGTGACGGCGAACGGCGCGAACTTCGGCTTCGGCACGGGGCGCGACAGCTTCCGGACCGGCTGGGTCGGCGGCGGCGGCGTCGAGTACGCCTTCACCCCGAACATCATCGGCCGGGTCGAAGGCTTCTACGTGAGCCTCGAGCGTCCGCGGAACGCGGGCTTCGTCGGCGCGGTGTTCCCGGCCGTCGGCGCCGGCGTTGCCGCCCCGACCCCGGTGTTCATCAACAACACCCGTCGCTTCGACACCGAGTTCGCGGTGGTTCGCGCGGGCATCAGCTACAAGTTCAACACCTTCTGATCGTTTGATCGGATCGCAAGACGGCCCGGGGGCGACCCCGGGCCTTTTTTGTTGCCGCCGACCTCTGCGCGACCGACATCCCGCGTCCTGCGGTCAGTCCGAGGATGCAGCGGCCCCTGATGGCCGCGGGTCGGTCCCGTCCTGCTCCGTGACGATCGCCGTGACCTCCATCTCGACCCGGGCGGCGCTCGGCGTCAGCGCGGCGACCTGAACGAGCGTGCTCGCGGGCCGGACGCGGCCGAAGGCCTCACGATGCGCCCGCGCGACCTGTGCCTGGTCGGCGAGGTCGGTGACGTAGACGACGCTCCGCACGACATCGCGCATCTCGGCTCCCGCCTCGGCGAGCGCGGCCTCGATCAGGCTCAGGATCGCCTTCGCCTGGACATAGGCGTCACCCTCGAGGGCCGACCCTCGGGCGGTCGTACCGGATACGAACACCTGGTGTCCCGCCCTCACGGCGCGCGAGTAGCCGTACTCGTCCTCGAACGCGTAGCCGGATCCGACATTGCGCCGTGTCACCTGCCTCTCCGCCCGCGCTGCCGCGGAGTTCAGGCCGCGGGAGCGCGGGCCGGGGCCATCCCCAGCGGGATGCGACGCTCGTGGACCGCGTGGCAGGCCACGCTCTCGAGGAAGGGCGGCACCTCGGCGCGGCAGCGCTCGTTCGCGAACGGGCAGCGCGGGTGGAACGTGCAGCCCGAGGGCGGCGTGATCGGGTTCGGGATCTCGCCGCGCACGGGCTCGCGCCGTCGGCCCGTATGCGAGAGGTCCGGAACGGCGTCGAGGAGCATGCGCGTGTAGGGGTGCTTGGGCGCCGTGAAGAGCTCGCGGCCCTCGCCGATCTCGACGATGCGGCCGAGATACATGACGCCGATCCGGCTCGCCATGTGCCGGACCACCGCGAGATTGTGCGAGATGAACAGGTAGGTGAGGCCGAGTCGATCCTGCAGGTCCCGCATCAGGTTCAGGATTTGCGCCTGGACGGACACGTCCAGCGCGGAGGTCGGCTCGTCGCAGACGATGAAGGTCGCGTCCGAGGCGAGCGCGCGGGCGATCGCGACGCGCTGGCGCTGGCCGCCCGAGAACTGGTGCGGGAACTTGCGCCCGTCGTCCGGGTGCAATCCGACGAGACTCAGGAGCTCGCCGACGCGGGCGCGGATCGCGGCCTCGCCGGCGATGAGGCCGAAGGCCCGGATCGGCTCGGCGATGATGCGCTCGACCCGCCAGCGCGGATTGAGGCTCGCGTAGGGGTCCTGGAAGATCATCTGGATGCGCCGGCGCAGCCGCCGCCGTTCGCCCTCGCGGCGGCGATCGCTCATCGACACGCCATCGATGACGACCTCGCCGGCCGTCGGCGCGATCAGCCCAACGACCATCTTGGCGACGGTCGACTTTCCCGAGCCGGATTCGCCGACCAGCGCGAAGGTCTCGCGCTTGCCGATCGAGAACGTCACGTCGGCGGC
>JAFAPJ010000298.1 GCA_019247255.1 Methylobacteriaceae bacterium
CCACGCAGGTCAGCGGCGGTAGCGCCGGTGATCGTCGTGGTGATCGAGGACTTCTGCGAGTAGCCGATCGGGGTCTGGAGCGCCTGGTTGGCGACGGACTTGGCCGAATCGACGAGCTTCTGCAGCGAGGTGATGCCGGTATTCGCGGCCTGGATGACCTGGATGCCGTTGCTGATCGAGTCGAGGACGTTCGAGATGTCCGACGCGCGGCTGTCGAGGCCCGCGGCGGTGAAGAAGTTGACCGGGTTGTCGAGGGCCGTGTTGACCTTCTTGCCGGTGGCGAGGCGCTGCTGGGTCGTCGCGAGGAGGTTCGCGGTGTCCTGCGCGGCCAGCAAGCTGGTCCGCGTCGCGGACGACAGAACGATGTCGGACATGGGTGCTCTTTCTGATCGTCGAAACCCCCTTTCCTGGGGGCGACGTCCGCTATCTCACGCCGTTTCTTTCCGAGGTTTTAAGTCGCCCGCCGAGAAACGGACGATCAGCTTCGGTTCCGCACGACGCGTCGGTATGGTTTACAGATGATTGACGTCATCATGCCGGAGTGTTGCTGGCAACTGCTAGAATTTACCAAATCCTTAAACGTCGGATTCAGGCGCGGATCGTACGGTCACGGCTAAGTTGAGCTCATAGGAGCGAGAGCCGTGGAGATCGCGATCACGGGCCGGGCGAACGGACCCGCGCCCTACACAGACATCCGACCGCCGGCGCCGCCGCAGCCGGCCGAGGCTGCGCCCGCGCTGACCGCCCGTCCCGTCGGCGCCTCGGAGGCGCCGGTCGCCGTCGCGGACCGCCCGACGCGCCCCCCGTCCGATACGGTGGCGGTCCAGCTCGCCATCGACCACGCGAGCCATGCGATCGTGATCCAGTCGGTCGACGAGGATACGGGCGAGGTCGTGCGGCAGATTCCCGACCAGGCGCTGCTGCGCCGGCGCGCCTACCTGATCGAGCTCGACGAGCGCCGGGCGTCCGGCATCGAGGCGACGGTCGTCGGCCCCCCGCCGCGCCGCACCGAAGTCGAGGCCTGAGGCCGCCATTAACCATGGCTTCAAGCCTCGGCGCCTAGTCTTCTCCCGTCCCGGACAGGATCGTCCCGGACGCGGCCGGCGGCTCGCGCCGAGGCCGCCCTCTTGCTCAGGACTCGGCAGCGGATGAACCAGGCGGCGGCATCCTATTCTCGCGTTTCCCAGGTCGGCCTATCCCCGCGCGAAGCGGAAGCGGCCGCGTTGATCAAGGCGGCGGCGCGCCTGCAGGCGATCCAGGACGACTGGACGGGGCGTCAGGGCGAGCTCGATTCCGCCCTCGCGTTCAACCGTAAGCTCTGGACGATCTTCGTCTCGGCCGCCTCCGCCCCGGACGCCCCGCTCCCGGCCGAGGTACGCTCCAACATCGTCAATCTCGGCATGTTCATCTTCGACCGGACGATCGCGACGCTCGCCGAACCGAGCCCGGACAAGCTCGGCGCGCTCGTCAATATCAACCGCGAGGTCGCGGCCGGCCTCCGCCCCGCGGCCCGCGCCGCCGCCTGAGCGCGGCAGAGCAACGGCCCGGGGCCCATCCCGCGGCCGCTCGTCCTGGCTCGCCCTCTCCGCTCGTCCCGGCGCAAGCCGGGACCCAGGTCCTCGCTGGATGCCGGCTTCCGCCGGCATGAGCGGAAGAGGTTCATCCGGGGCGGGCCACCACGCCGCCGCTCGTTGGGGCGGCGACGCCGGTCGTCGCCGGGAAGGTGAAGGGCAGTCCTTCGAGCGCGAGCAGCGCCAGATAGGCGAAGGCCTGCGCTTCGAGGAAGGCCGACGACCAGCCGATCGCGTCCGCGGTCGTGATCTCGCTGCGCAGGTAGTAGTTCAGGAGGCGCATCAGCTCGCCGTTGCGGGCGCCGCCCCCCGCCACGATCCAGCGCAGCGGCGCGTCGGGCGCGTGGTCGAGCGCGCGGGCGATCGCCTGGGCCGTGAAGGCCGTGAGCGTCGCGGCGCCGTCCTCCGGCGTGAGCTGGCCGGCGAGCTTGTGCGAGAACCAGTTCCGGTCGAGCGACTTGGGCGGCCGGCGCACGAAGAAGGGGTGCATGAGGAGCCAGGCGAGGAGCGCGCCGTCCGGCCGACCCCGCGCCGCCGTGCGTCCGCCGTCGTCGAGCGGCCGGCCCGTCCGCTCGCGCATCCAGTCGTCGATGAGCGCGTTGCCGGGCCCCGTGTCGAAAGCCGAGAGCTCGCCCGCGCGTCCGA
>JAFAPJ010000395.1 GCA_019247255.1 Methylobacteriaceae bacterium
CTGGGTCACGACCGTCAGGCGGATGCCGGCCAGGATCGCGGGCGCCGCGAGCGGCAGCTCGACCGCGAGGAGCCGCCTCGCGCGGCCGTAGCCCATCCCGTCCGCCGCCTCGAGAACGTCGGCCGGGACGCCTTCGAGCCCGACGACGACGTTCCGGGTCAGCACGAGGAGCGAATACATGACGATCGCGGTGATCGCGGGCGCGGGTCCGAGCCCTAAGGGCGGGATCAGGAGCGCGAAGAGCGCGAGGGCCGGGACCGTGTAGAGCGCGCCCGTCGCCGCGAGCACGAAGGCGCGGGCCCGCGGTCGCCGGGCGGTCGCGATGCCGAGCGGCAGGGAGATCGCGAGGGAGATCGCGAGCGAATAGGCGACGAGGAGGAGGTGCTGGACGATCGCGTCCTGCACCGTGTCGAGGTTCTCGAGGAGCCAGGTCACGCGTCGCGTCCCAGCGCCGCCCGGAGCTCGCCGGCCGCGATCGCGTCCGCGAGGTCGCGAAAGTCGGGCCCGGTCGGGCGATCCTCGGCGAGCGGCGCCACACGGGCGCGCACGAAGCCCTGAATGGCTTGCGTGCCGCGGCCGAGCGTGAGGTCGCGCCGAAGGTCGACCGCTTGGGCCGCGACCGCGAGCTCGACGGCGGCGAGGAGCCGGAGCCGGTCCGCGATCGTGCGCACGGCCTCGGCCGCGAGCGGCGTCATGGGCGCGTAATCCTCGATCCCGTCCGCGACGGGCGCCGTCATCGGGCCGACCGGCACGGCGAGCCGCCGGATCTCGGCCTCGAGCGCGGAGGCCGTCTTCTGCGCTGTCGCGAAGCCGGTCCTCGTGCCGCGCTCGCGCGCCAGGAAGCGTGGCAGCCCGGTCAGGTCCTCGGACATCAGCTTCGCGATCCGGAACGGCGCGAGGGCGGCCGCATGCGCCGCCGCCTGGGCGAGGGCGCCGAGCGCCAGAGCGAGCGCGGTCGTGTCGAAATTGACCGTGGAGAGGAGGAGCCCGTCCTCCGCGAGGATCGCGGGCGAATCCCCGGCCGTCGCGAGCTCCGCCTCGACCGCCTCGCGCGCCCGGTCGAGCCCGACGAGCGCGGCCCCGTGAACCGGCGCGACGCAGCGGAACGAGAGCGGATCCTGAAGCCGCCGCGCGGCGCCGGGCTCCCACAGCGCGCTGCCGGCGAGAAGGGCGCGAAGCCGGTCGACCCCCTCGGCCTGGCCAGGCGCTGGATGAAGAGCGACGACCCGCGGATCGAGGATCGACAGGTTCGCGCGAAACCCTTCGAGCGCGAGCGCGGCGGATCCTGTCAGGGCGTCGAGCGCGACCGCGAGGTCCGCGACCGCGAGCGCGGCGAGCGCCGTCGAGGCGGCGCTCGCGTTGATGAGCGCGATGCCGTCCTTGGGGCCGAGCCGCGGGGCCGTGATCCCGGCGCGCGCCAGCGCCTCCGGGCCAGGCCGGACGACGCCGTCGAGCTCCGCCTCGCCCCCGCCCGCGAAGGGAAGCATCAGCTCGGCCAGCGGGGCAAGATCGGATTCGCCGAGCGATCCGGTCCGGTGGGCGACCGGGTGGAGCCCGGCGTTCAGGATATCGCGGAGCGCCGGGACGAAGCCTGGCGTAATTCCTGAGACGCCCTGCGCGAGCCCCGCGAGCCGGACGAGCAGCGTCGCCCGCACCTCCTCGGTCGTGAGCCGGACGCCGACGCCGACGGCCCGGGCCGCGACGGCCCTCGCCTGAAAGGCCGCGATGTCGTGCGCGGGAAGGGCCGTATCGACGGCGGCGCCGAGCCCGGTCGTGAGACCGTAGACCGGCGCGCCCTCGGCGACCGCCCGCTCCACATGCGCGCGCGCCGCTCGCAGCCGGCCGTCGACGCTCGGGGCAACCGCGACGGGCGCATGGAAGCGGGCGACCGCGAGCACGTCCGCGATCGTGACCGGTCGCGCGCCGCCGATCTCGACGGCGGCGGGCCGCGCCGTCACGCGCGCACGCGCCGCCGTGGCCTTTGGCATCGCGCTACTTCGCGATCCCTTTCGCTTTGAGGAAGTCGGCCGCGACCCGCCGCGGCTCCTTCTTGTCGACCTCGACCTGCCGGTTCAGCTCCTGCATCGTCGGGTTGTCGATGAGCGCGTCGACCTTCGCCAGCACGTCTACGACCTGCTGGTTCTTGGCGATGTCCATGCGCACGACGGGCGCGAGCTGGTAGGGCGGGAAGAGGTTCTTGTCGTCGTCGAGGGCCGCGAACTTCTCGGCCGCGATCTGCCAGTCGGTCGAGAAGCCGTTCGCGACGTCCACCTGCTTCTGCGAGAGCGCCTCGTAGCGCAGCCGCAAGGCGGCAAACTGGCGGGCGTCGCCGAACTCCATGCCGTAGACCTGCTTGAGGCCGGGCAGCCCGTCGAACCGGTCGAAGAACTCCGATCCCGCGCCCAGCTTCAGAGTCTTCGAGACCTTGGCGAGGTCGGACAAGGTCTTCAGGTGATCCTTCTCGGCGAGCTCCGGCCGCACCACGATCGCGTACCCGTTATTCACCTTGGAGGGCGCCAGCCAGGTGAGATTGAACTCCTTCTCGTAGAAGCCCTTCACCTTGTCGAAGACGCGCTGCGCGTCGGTGTCGACCGGCGCCTTCATGACCGCGAGGAGCCCCGTGCCGGTATATTCCGGGTAGAGGTCGATCGCGCCCGTGCGGAGCGCTTCGTGGGCGACGAGCGTTGCCCCGAGATTGATCTTGCGCTCCACCTTGAAGCCTGCAGCTTCGAGCGCTCCCGCATAGAGCTCGGCGACGATGAATTGCTCGGTGAAGTTCTTGGACCCGACCTTGATGGTCTGCGCCTGGACGGCGCCCGCCGCCAGAAGGACGGCGGCGGCGGCGAGGCCGCGGCCGAGAAGGGAAGCGATGCGCATGTCTGTCCTCACGGGAACGATCGCGAACCGTAACGGGCCGGCCCGTTCCGGCCAAGCCTCGGACCGGGAGGCGCTGTCCGGCCGGGCGGGACGCGCTTAAGATCGCTCGCGGGAGATTAGGGCAAATGCGGCCGTTCACGTTCCAGACGACCCCGAACGTGCTTTTCGAAGCGGGGGCGGTCACCAAGCTCGCCGACATCGTGGCCGGGTTCGGCGCGAGCCGGGTCCTGCTCGTGACCGACCGGGGGGTGCGACACGCGGGGCTCACGGCGACGGCCGAAGGCGCGCTCGCCGAGGCCGGGATCGAGGTCACCGTCTTCGACGAGGTCGAGGCCGATCCGCCCGCCCGCATCGTCGAGCGCGGAGCTGCGATCGCCCGCGAGAGCGGGACGGAGCTCGTGCTCTCGATCGGCGGCGGCAGCGCGCTCGATACGGCGAAGCTCGTCGCGTATCTCGCCCGCTCGCCCGAACCGCTCGACGCGCTCTACGGCGTGGGGCTGGCGCAGGGCGCCCGTCTCCCGCTCGTCCTCGTGCCGACGACGGCCGGTACCGGGTCCGAGGTGACGCCGATCGCGATCGTGACGACGCCGACCGCCGAGAAGAAGGGCGTCGTGTCTCCGCGTCTCCTGCCCGACTGGGCCGTGCTCGATCCCGAGCTGACGGTCGGGCTTCCGGCCCACGTGACGGCCGCGACCGGGATCGACGCCATGGTCCACGCCATCGAGGCCTATACGAGCCGGCACAAGGCGAACCCCATCTCGGATCAGCTCGCCCGGCAGGCGCTGGCGCTCCTCTCGGCCAACATCAGAACCGCCTGCCGCGACGGGCAGGACCTCGCGGCGCGCTCGGCCATGCTGCTCGGTTCCATGCTCGCCGGCATGGCCTTCGCCAACGCGCCGGTCGCGGCCGTTCACGCGCTCGCCTATCCGATCGGAGCGCTCTTCCACGTCCCGCACGGCCTCTCGAACGCACTCGTGCTGACCGGCGTCCTGCGCTTCAACCTGCCCCAGGCGACCCTCCGCTACGCCGAGCTCGCGCCGATCCTCGATCCCTCCTCCGCGGCGGGACGGCCGGCGCCGGAGGCGGCCGCATCGTTCGTGGCGGCGCTCGAGGCGATCTGCCGGGATTGCGGCGTGCCGGCCTCGCTCGCCGCCGTCGGGATCGGGGAGGGCGATCTCGACCGGCTCGCGGCGGACGCGATGAAGCAGACGCGCCTTCTCGTGAACAACCCGCGGGAGGTGACGCTCGCGGACGCGCGCGCCATCTATGCCGAGGCGCTCGGCCAGGCGGCGAGCCGCGCCGCGTGACGAAGCCCTCGGGCGCCCATCCCTGGACGGCCGATCCGTTCGAGGCGGCGCAACGGCTCGCGGCGCTCTGGAGCCAGGGCAGCGGGGCGCTGATCGACGCGCAGGCGGCGATCCTGTCGCCCACGGCTGCGCCGGAGCCTGCCCCCATCCGGGCGGCGGCCGAGCCGAGCGCTCCCGCGCCCGCGTCGCGGCCCGACGCGGCCCGGCGCGGCTATCGCCTCGCCTGGAACGCGGCCCTCGATGCTGCCGCCGCTATCCGGGCGAACCTGTCCGACGAGCTCGTCGTCGGGCCTGACGCGCAGGAGGCGCTGGCTCTCGTGCTCGATCCGGCGGCCTGGTTCGGCGAACCGCCCCCCGAGGACCGTGGGCCGGTCGCCTCCGGTCCCGAGCCGCTCGCCCACCTGGCGGACGCGGCCGCCGAGGTCGAGCGGCGCGGCTTCGAGGTCGGGCGGCAGGGGCTCGAATGCTGGATGCAAACGGCCGGGGCCTTCGCGCGTCGGCTCGCGGCCGAAGGCGCGCCGGACGCGGCCGCGACCGACGCGCTCTGGCGCCGGATCGCGAAGCGCGGCCTCGCCGAGCTCGCGCGGACCGACACCTACCGAAGCGCGGTCCGGCGGCTCGCGGCGGCGACCGGCGATCTCGCCGACGCCCAGGCCCGGGCCGCGGGGGCTTTCGGCTTCGCGACCCGCGGCGAGGTCGAGGCGCTCGCGGACGAGCTCGAGGCGCTGCGCCGGCCTCCCCCGTCCGCGCCGGACATCCGTCCTGTCGACGAGGACGGCGCCCACGCTGGCGGACCGGTGCTCCTCCTCGAGTCGCCGGGTCTCGTCGGGTCGGCCGAGCACCGGGGCGGCGCCCGGCTCGTCGCCGCCCTCGCGGAGCGCGGGATCGCGGCCGCTCAGATCGTCTGGCCCGCGCTCGATCGCGCGGAGGCGCGGATGGGCCTTGCCCGCCTGGTGTCGGGCCCGATCGCGACCCAGGTCGCGGCCGCGATGGGTGAGGGCCCGGCTCCCGTCCTCGTGGGCGTCGCGGAAGGCGGCGTCCTGGCGCTGGCGCTGGCCTCGCTCCGCCCGGATCTCGTCGGCGGGATCGCGTGCCTCGCGACCTCTGTCCTGTTCGAGGGCGAGGCGGCTCTCGACCCGGGGGAGGCGCCCGGGCTGCTCTCCCGCTGGGGCCTGCTTCCGCACGCCTATCTCGGGCCGCTGCCGATCGGGCCGGCAAGCGGCTGGCTGGACGGGGTCGCCTCTCGGGGCGAGCCGTCCGCGGCCCGCACGACCTTCGCGGGGGAGTGGCACGCGCTCGTGCGGGAGGACGCCCTCATGCGCGGCGCGCTGCAACTCGGCGACGAGACGGTCGACCTCACGCGGGTCGCGTGCCCGGTCCTGACGCTCGCGATCGGGGCCGATCCGCTGCGCCCCGCGCCGGCCTCCCTCGCCCTCGCGCATCTCGCGGGTGCGGAAGATTACGCCGAGGACACGCTCGACCTGCCGGACCTGCTCTCGCCCGCCTCGGCCGCGGCGCTGGCCGCACGCATCGCGGCCTGGCTCGCGAAGCGCTGAGGGTCAGCCGCGCGCGATTCGCCAGCCGATCTCGGCAAGCAGCGTCGCGCGGTCGCCATGCGTGTGCGCCTCGGACGAGGAGGCGTTGCCCTGCTTCGCGCGGGCGAGCACGCCTTCCAGGATGACGGCGATCCGGAAGAGCGAGAAGGCGATGTGGAAGGGCGTCACAGGATCCTGTCGTCCTGTGCGCTCGCGGTAGAGCGCCACGTACTCGGCCTCGCTCGGGATGCCGAGGCCGCCGAGGTCGAGCCCGGCCATGCCCCGGAAGGCTTCGGGCGGCACGTGGTAGGGGATCAGGTTGTAGGCGAGGTCGGCGAGCGGGTGCCCGAGCGTCGACAGCTCCCAATCGAGGATGCCGATCACGCGCGGGGCGTCCGCCGCGAAGATCATGTTGTCGAGGCGGAAATCGCCGTGGCAGATCGCCGTGTCGTCGCCGGCCGGCAGGTGGGCCGGCAGCCATTCGGCCAAGCGGTCGATCGCGGGGTTGTCCCGGGTGCGCGAGCCCTCCCACTGCTTCGACCAGCGCCCGATCTGCCGGGCGAAGTAGTTGCCGGGCCGCCCGAAATCAGCGAGGCCGAGCGCCTGCCAATCGGCCTGATGCAGCCGGGCGAGCGCGTTCGCCATGCCTTCGTAGATGCCGGACCGCGCCTCGCGCGGCAGCTCGGGCAGGGTCGGCTCCCAGAAGATCCGGCCCCGCAGGCGCTCCATGAGGTAGAAGGGCGTGCCGATGACAGCCCGGTCGTCGCAGAAGAGGACGGGCTTCGGCACCGGCACGTCCGTCCGGGCGAGCGCGTCGAGCACGCGATACTCGCGATCGACCGCGTGAGCGGAGGGCAGGAGCTCGCCCGGCGGCTGCTTGCGCAGGACGAAATCGCCGCCCGTCGTGACGATGAGGAAGGTCGGGTTCGATTGCCCGCCCCGCATCTGGCGGATGTCGGTGATCGCGAGCCCGAGCCGGTCGCCGACGAGTTCGTCGAGCCGCGCCGGGTCGAAGCGGTGCGCCTCCCGGACCGGGATGGTCTCGGTATTCTCCACCTGTGTCATGGCCGGGCCTATCCGGGGGCTCCGCCTATCCCGGCGAAAGCCGGGATCCAGCTTCGTCGAGCTCGAGCCGAGCCGGACTTGAACCTGGGCCCCGGCTTTCGCCGGGGTGAGCGGGTCGGCGTCAATGCGCCCGCGCCTCCGCGCCGCCCCGCCGGTTCGCGCCCTGGTGCTTCTTCAGCTCGATTTTGGCGACGGTCTCGCGATGGACCTCGTCCGGCCCGTCCGCGAGGCGGAGCGTCCGCGAATGGGCGTAGGCGGCGGCGAGGTGGAAATCCTCGGACAGCCCGCCGGCGCCGCAGACCTGGATCGCGCGGTCGACGACCTGGCAGGCGACGTTCGGGGCCACGACCTTGATCATCGCGATCTCGGCCCGGGCCGCCTTGTTGCCGACCGTGTCCATCATCTGGGCGGCCTGCAGGGTCAGAAGCCGGGCCTGGTCGATCTCCATCCGGGATTCGGCGACGAGGTGGCGCGTCACGCCCTGGTCGGCGATCGTTCCGCCGAAGACGTGGCGGGACAGCGCGCGCCGGCACATCGTCTCGAGCGCCCGCTCGGCGACCCCGATCGAGCGCATGCAATGGTGGATGCGGCCGGGCCCGAGCCGGCCCTGCGCGATCTCGAAGCCGCGCCCCTCGCCGAGAAGGATGTTCGCCTTCGGCACTCGCACGTCCTTGAAGACGATCTCGGCATGGCCGTGGGGCGCGTCGTCGTAGCCGAAGACGGTCAGCGGGCGCACGATCGTGACGCCCGGCGTGTCCATGGGGACGAGCACCATCGATTGCTGCCGATGCTTCTCCGCGCCGGGGTCCGTCTTGCCCATGAGGATCGCGATCCGGCAGCGCGGATCCGGCGCGCCGGTGATCCACCATTTGCGGCCGTTGATGACGTAATGGTCGCCGTCGGGCCGGATCTCGGTCTCGATGTTCGTCGCGTCCGAGGAGGCGACCGCCGGCTCCGTCATGGCGAAGCAGGAGCGGATCTCGCCCTCAAGCAGCGGTGCGAGCCAGCGCTCCTTCTGGGCCGGCGTCCCGTAGCGGATCAGCGTCTCCATGTTGCCCGTGTCCGGCGCCGAGCAGTTGAACGGCTCCGCGCCGATCGGCGAGCGCCCCATGACCTCGCAGATCTGCGCGTAATCGACGTTCGAGAGACCGTCCGGATAGTGGTCCTTCGGCAGGAACAGGTTCCAGAGCCCCTGGGCCTTCGCTTCGCGCTTCAGCTCCTCCATCACGGGCGGGATGGTCCAGCGATCGGCCGCGGAGGCGACGAAGGCGTCGTATTCACGCTCGGCCGGGTAGACGTGCTCCTCCATGAAGGCGGCGACGCGGTCGCGCAGCTCCTCGGCGCGCGGGGTCATGGCGAAGATCATCGGATAGCTCCTGCCCGCTCATCCCGGCGCAAGCCGGGATTCAGCCGCGGGCCAAGACGGTTGCACGCGGCGACCTGGACCCCGGCCTGCGCCGGGGCGAGCGGCGCGCCTCGCGGGGACGTCACGCCGCGGCCTCGAACAGGCTGCCGCGCTCAGCCAAGCGCGCGAGGTGGTGATCCGCGTCGCCGAAGGCCGTGTCGATCATGGTCATGCGCTTGAAGTAATGGCCGATCTTGTACTCCATCGTGACCCCGACGCCGCCGTGGAGTTGGATCGATTGCTGGCCGATGAAGCGGCCCGATCGGCCGATCTGCACCTTGGTGGCGGACATCGCGGCCGCCCGTTCGGCCGCGTCGTCGCTCGCCGCCATCATGGTCCCGTAATAGGCCATGGAGCGGAGCTGCTCGCCGGCCACGACCATGTCCGCCGCGCGATGCTGGAGCGCCTGGAAGGCCCCGATCGCGACGCCGAACTGCTTGCGGGTCTTGATGTAGTCGACCGTGACCTTGACCATCTCGTCGGCGATCCCGACGGCCTCGGCCGCGAGCGCCGCGATGCCTTCGTGGACGACCCGTTCGAGGGGCGCGAGCCCACCTTCGGGGTCGCCCAGGACAGCGTCCGGGCCGACCCGGACGTTCTCGAGGCCGATCTCGGCGGCGCGCATCCAGTCCTGGGTCGGGTAGCCGCGCCGGGATAGGCCGGCGGCCTTCGCGTCCACGAGAAAGAGGCCGATCCCGCCCGTGTCGCGGCGCGAGCCGGCCGTGCGGGCCGTCACGACGAGCGTGTCCGCGCCC
>JAFAPJ010000537.1 GCA_019247255.1 Methylobacteriaceae bacterium
GCGAGCTCGGGGGCGCTCGGGCGCCCGGACAGCGCGAAGGCATCCCGCGCGGCCTCCTGGAGGGCGAGGTCGCCGGCCGGAAAGGCATCCGGGTGACCGAGGCAGAAAAGCAGGTAGACGTCAGCCGTCCAGGGGCCGATCCCGCGCAGGGCGACGAGCCGTCGGTGCGCCTCGTCGGCCGGCAGGGCGCCGAGCGCCTCGAGGTCGAGCGCCCCGTGCCGGACGGCCTCGGCGAGCGCCCGGACGGTCGCGATCTTCGCCCGCGACAGCCCGGCCTCGCGCAGGACGTCGTCGCCCACCGCGTCGATGCGTGCCGCGCTCACCTCGCCGAGCGCCGCCGTGAGCCGCCCGCCGATCGCGGCCGCGCTCGCGGTCGAGACCTGCTGGCCGACCATGATGGACACGAGGCCCGCGAAGCCGGGCTCCCGCTTGCGGAGCGTCGGCGCGAGCCCGGCGCGCACCAGGTCGGCGAAGCGCGGCTCGCGACCGGCCGCTCCCGCGACCGCGATCGCGAGCGCCGCCTCCGTCCCGATCAGCACGGCGAGCTCCCGCCGTGACGCGACCGATCCTCCGGTTCGCACCGAGCCCGAACGGACGGCTCCATCTCGGCCATGCCTATTCGGCGCTCCTCAACGACGCCGTCGCGCGCCGGCTCGGCGGGGTCTGGCTGCTGCGCATCGAGGACATCGACCCGGTCCGGGCGACGGCCGCGAACGTCGCGGGTGTGATGGAGGACCTCGCCTGGCTCGGGCTCGCCTGGCCGGAGCCGCCGCGCCGGCAATCCGAGCACATGGCCGAGTACCGGGCGGGCGCGGCGCGGCTGCGCGCGGCGGGGCTCCTCTATCCCTGCTTCTGAAGCCGGGGCGAGATCGCCGCCGCGGTCGCTGCCCAGGAGGGCGTGGACGGCGCCTGGCCTCGCGATCCGGACGGCGTGCCGCTCTATCCGGGCACCTGCCGCACGCTCGCGCCCGCGGAGGCGGCGGTCCGGATCGCGGCCGGCGCGTCGCATGCCTGGCGGCTGGATATGGGCCGCGCCGTGTCGGGCACGGACGGGCTCGGCTGGACGAGCTTCGACCCGGACAGCGGCGCCGAGAGCGGCGTCCCGGCCGATCCGGCCCGCTGGGGCGACGTCGTGATCGTGCGCAAGGAGGCGCCGACGAGCTACCACCTCTCCGTGGTGCTCGACGACGCCCGCCAGGGCATCACCCATGTCGTGCGCGGGCGCGACGTCGAGCCCGCGACGGACATCCACGCGCTTCTCGCCCGTCGCCTCGGCTTGCCCCTGCCGCGCTATCACCATCACCGGCTCCTCATGGACGAGAGCGGGCAGAAGCTCGCCAAGACGCGCAACTCCCTGTCGCTCGCGGCCATGCGGGACGCCGGCGTCAGGGCCGCAGCGATTCGCGAGCGACTGGGCTTCCTGCCGCCCGAGCGGCCGCCGCCGGAGCGGACGCCGCAGGAACGGCCGCCGCCTTAGCGGATGTCGCGCTGCGCCAACCGGTTCGGGTTCGATACGCGCTGGAGGAGCCCCGTCACCTGATCGCGCTGGCGCGCGAATTCGGCGAGCGCCCGCCCGTCGAGCTCGCGCCCGCGTGGCACGCGGATCTTCATCGGGTCCACGAAGGAGCCGTTGACGACCACCTCGTAATGGAGGTGCGCGCCGGTCGAGAGGCCGGTCGAGCCGACATAGCCGATGATCTGGCCCTGGCGGACGCGCGTTCCCGGCGCGACGCCGCGGCCGAAGCCGGACATGTGATTGTAGGTCGTGACGTAGCCGTTCGCGTGCTGGACCTCGATCCGGCGCCCGTAGCCCGAATCCCAGCCGGCCTTGAGCACGGTGCCGTTGCCGGCCGCGAGGATCGGCGTGCCGATCCGGGCCGCCCAGTCGACGCCCGTATGCATCTTCGCATAGCCGAGGATCGGATGGTAACGCGAGCCGAAGCCCGAACTGATCTTCGCCTCCACCACGGGCTTGCGCAGGAGGAACTTCTTGAGCGAGCGGCCACCCTCGTCGAGGAAGTCGATCGCGCCGTCGTCGCCCTGGAAGCGATAAACTCGGTGGACCTCGCCCCCGACAGTGAGCGTGGCCGAGAGGATCTCGAGCTTGTCGGCCGCGCCCGTCTCGTCGTCCGTCGCGTAGAACAGCTCGAAGCTGTCGCCCGGCGCCACCCGGCGCTGGAAATCGACGTCGTATCCGAAGATCCGCACGAGCTCGTCCACCACGGCGCGCGGAAGCTCCTGCTTCAGCGCGGTCTCGTAAAGGCTGTTGTAGAGCGGGACTCCGCCCGCCTCCTCCTCGTCGTCATCCTCGCTCGGCTGGGGCTGCGGTGTCTGCGGCGCGTCGAGAGGGGGCGGCGCGACGGACACGAAGGTGCCGCGGTCGTTCACGGCCGCGATCGCCTCGATCCCGCGCTCCGTGATGAGCGTGACCCGGGCGAGACGGCTCGGCTCGCCAGGGCGCTGGGCGGGCGCGAGGAGCACCCGCACCTGCGCGCCGTCGAGGGGCTGACTCGCGCGCGATCCGAGCACCGCGAGGGCGGCCCGCGCGTCGTCGCCGGACGCCCCGTTCGACACGAGGACCTGCTCGAAGCTGTCGCCGCGCCGCGGCGTGACGGTGCGCTCGACGAAGCTGCCGCTGGAGCCCGCCCCGCCCTTCGTGGCGGTCGAGACGTTCTCGGGTACGACACGCACCTCGATCGCCCGGAAGGCGGCGCTCGGCGCGGCGTCGCCCCCCGCCGTGGCGGGCGGGAGCGAGCGCGCCGTCATCACGGAGGGGGGCAGAGGCAGGAAGGCGGAGCCCGCGCCGCGGCGTGCGCTGCCCTCGGCCCGCAGCCGCGCCTCCTCCTGCAGGAGCTCGGCCACGTCGTCATCCGCCAGGCTTGCGGCGGTTGCGTCGATCACCGCGAAAGCGAGGTCGCTCTTGGCGACGGCCACCTCCGCGTCGGACGTCTCGGGGGCCGGCTCGGGGGCGGGAATCCGGTCCGGGCCGGAATCGTTGAAGAACCGTAGCGGGTTGAAGGGCGGAATATCTGTCGCGTAGGTGCCGCTGACGAGCGACATTCCGGTCGCGACCCGCACGAGCGAGCGCACCTTGATGACCTCGCGATCGCCGGCCCTCAGCGTCATCGGGAGGCGAACGACCTGGCGAGCGGACGCCACCGTCTCCGAGCGGATCAGCTTGTCCGCCTTGCGCAGCGCGACCGAGCCGTCGCTCGGTCTCGCCGTCAGGCTGGGCGCGGGCTCGGCCGGCTCGGCGAAGGTCATCTCGCCTTCGGAGGAGACGTAGATCGCGGCCCCGAGAAGCAGCGCTCCCGTACAGCCGGTCAGGATGGAGGCGCCGAGCCAGCGCAAGCTCCAGGCGCGGCGCGGGACTGAGCCGCCGGCCGGCGCCGCGGGATCCAGCGGCGGCTCGTTGCCGAGCTCGATGGTGCCGTGCTCGGCGCGTCGACGCGGCGCCCGGGTCCGGGAGGCGGGGTCGCGTCGGTCAAGCCGCGGCGCGGCCGCCTCGATGTCGGCGAAGGTCAGGGACACGGGGGATGCATCAGATACGGGGAGGGGACCATGCCCGGCCGTGGTCCTCGTTTCAACCGCGGCCTCCTGGCAGATCCCGTCTCCCCACCCCCGAGGTCCCGAGGGTGGCGGCGCGCCCGGTCCCGAATGTCGGACGAGCTGACGCTGCCCGCGCTTCTCCTGTGAATGGGACGAGACAATGACCGCCGGCGCGCCCGGCCGTCGAAAAAAGTTCATGAACCGAGTTGACAGCCCGGAGCCCCGCCCGTAGATAGCCACCCATCGACGGCGCCGCTGACGCGGTTCGCCGCCAAACGCTTCCTCGGTTCTGCGGGTTCTCTAACCCGACCTCGGTCGGGCGAGAACCTGTCTGTTCCTGGGTAGCGGCCCACTCTCGGGTGGGGTCGAGTTCAGGGCTTCGGCCTTCTGGCTTGACACCGGAAACGGATGAACTAAGTTACAGTTCATCGAGACGGAGCGGCTGAGGCCGCGACCGTCGACGCTTCCAGGCACAAATCGGCCTTCGCACACCGGGCGACCGGCGGCAGGGCTATTTGGCTCGGAAGCGTGCATCGTCCAGATGCTGCTCTTTGACAAGTGAAGATGGAAAGAGAAACGTGGACGGCGGAGTCCTTGCGGACCGCCCGGACCTTCGGGTTCGGCGGTCAAGAGACTTCGGCGGTCTTACGTTTCGGAAGCTCACAATCGTGCGGTGGAAACGCCGTAGCGATGTGTGCGCTCCGTCAATGACATGATGACCGAGCCGATAGGATCACTCCAACTTGAGAGTTTGATCCTGGCTCAGAGCGAACGCTGGCGGCAGGCCTAACACATGCAAGTCGAACGCCCCGCAAGGGGAGTGGCAGACGGGTGAGTAACACGTGGGAACGTACCCTTCGGTTCGGAATAACTCAGGGAAACTTGAGCTAATACCGGATACGTCCGTAAGGAGAAAGATTTATCGCCGAAGGATCGGCCCGCGTCTGATTAGCTAGTTGGTGAGGTAACGGCTCACCAAGGCGACGATCAGTAGCTGGTCTGAGAGGATGATCAGCCACACTGGGACTGAGACACGGCCCAGACTCCTACGGGAGGCAGCAGTGGGGAATATTGGACAATGGGCG
>JAFAPJ010000667.1 GCA_019247255.1 Methylobacteriaceae bacterium
TGGGGGCGCTGACCCTCCCGTCGGACTGGAGCCGGATCGCGGCGCCCGCCTGGCTCGGCCTCGCCTACGTCTCGGTCTTCTCCATGCTGGTCGGCTTCGTGTTCTGGTACCGCGGGCTCGCTCTGGGCGGGATCGCGAAGGTCGGCCAGCTCCAGCTGCTGCAGCCCTTCTTCGGGCTCGCGCTCGCTGGCCTTCTTCTCGGCGAGCCGGTGCCCGCAGCGATGATCGCGGTCGCGGCGCTCGTCGCCGCCTGCGTCGCGGGGGCGAAACGCTTCGCCTGAAGGCGCGCTCAGCTCCGCGCGAAGATGCCGGCGCAGGCGATGTCGAGATAGGCCGCGACCGCGGCGGGGCCCGGCACCTCGCCGCCGAACAGCAGCGGCGTGTAGAGGGGACCGTACAGGACGGCGAGCGCGGCGTCGGGCTCGACGCCCGGGCGTAGGTCGCCCGCCTCCGCGGCCCGCGTCATGCGGGCGACGCCCCAGCGCCGGCGCGGCTCGAGCCAGCGCGACCCGAGCGCCTGGGCGAGCGTCGGGTCGGCCCGCGCGCCGCCCAGCATCGCGGCGAGGGCGCGCCCGCGCTCGCCGCGCAGCAATGCGGCGAGCTCCGTGATCTGCGCCCGAAAGTCGGCCTCCGCCGAGCCGGTCTCGGGGAGGCGCAGCTCCGCCTGCGTCGCGTGGAAGAAGGCGTCGACCGCGAGCTCGGCCTTCGATCGCCACCAGCGATAGATCGTGGTCTTGCCGGCGCCCGCCGCTGCCGCGACCGCCTCGATCGCGAAGCCGGCATAGCCGCGCGCGACCAGGAGCCGGAAGGCCGCCTCGAGGATCGCCTCACGAGAAGTTTCGCTACGGGGCCGTCCCGTAACTCTTGACTTCGTCATTCGCTACGGTAACGTTTCGGAATTGCATGGGCAAGGGAAAGGGCAGCGAAAGATGGCCGTGGTTCCGCATACGATCGACATCGTGGTGGCCGATATGGCGGCCGCGCTCCGCTTCTATCGCGCGCTCGGCCTCCCCGTGCCGGACGGCGTCGAGGGCGAGGATCAGGTGCAGGTCGCGACCCCGGGCGGCGCGACGTTGGGCTTTCTCAGCGAGGCGGCGATGCGCGAGGTGAACCCGCATTGGACGACGCCGGTCGGGCAGCGCGTGACGTTCGCGTGCCGGTGCGACAGCCCGGATGAGGTCGACGCGACCTATGTGCGGGTCACGCAAGCCGGCTACGAGGGCCGGCAGGCGCCGTGGGACGCCTTCTGGGGCCAGCGCTACGCGATGCTGGCCGATCCGGACGGCAACCGGGTGGACCTCTTCGCGGCGATCGCGCCCGAGGGTCGGGAGTGAGCCGCGGCGGCGTGGTTCTGATCACCGGGGGCGGCTCGGGGATCGGAGCCGGCCTCGCGGGCGCATTCCACGCGCGCCGCGCGAAGGTGATCCTCGCCGGGCGCACCGCGCGTCGGCTGGAGGCGGTCGCGGCGCGCCATCCCGGCATGATGGTCGAGGTGGTCGACGTCGCCGACTTCGCCGAGGTCGAGGCGCTCGCGCGGCGCGTCGCCGAACGCGCTCCGGACCTCGACACGGTCGTCAACAATGCCGGAATCCAGCACGTCCTTGATTTCGCCTCCGGGACGCCGCTCGACGCGGCCGCGATCGGGCGCGAGATCGACGTCAACCTGAAAGGGGTCGTGCAGGTCGCGAACGCCTTCCTGCCGCTGCTGCGCCGCCAGCCGGCCGCCCGGCTCGTCAATGTCGGCTCGGGCCTCGGCTACGTGCCGCTCGCGGCCGCGCCCATTTATTCGGCCACCAAGGCCGCTGTGCACAGCTTCACGATCTCGCTGCGGCGCCAGCTCCGGGGCACGACCGTGCAGGTCGTCGAGCTGATCCCGCCGGTCGTCGAGACCGACCTACACCGCGATCAGGCGCGCCGGCCGCCCCGCGCCATGGCGCTCGACGCGTTCACGACAGCCGCGATGCAGGGGCTCGATCGCGGCCAGGAGGAGATCGCGGTCGGCCTCGCGAAGGTGCTGCGGACGGGCAGCCGCATCGCGCCCGGCCTCTTCCTCGGCATCGTCAACAAGCAGCGCGTCTGACCGCGGCGGCTCCGAAGCCCTGGCGGATCACTCGCGCAGGAGACCCCCGACCACAGCCGCGAGCGTCTCGCGGCAGGTCGCGATCTCGGCCTCCGGATCGGGCGCGCGCGCGATGAGGAACGCGGCCCGCGTCAGCATGGCGAGGAGCAGGTTGGCATAGAGGCCGACGCGCTCCGCCGGCAGGTGCCCGGCCTCGGCGAGCCGCGCGAGCGCCGCCTGCACGAGGCCGAGCGCATAGCGCTCCTCGATCTCCTGCCAGAGCTGCGGGCTCAGCACCGCGGGTCCGTCGGTCAGAACGATTCGGCGGACGGCCGGATCGCGCGCCGCGAGCTCGAGCCAGGCGGTCGCCGCGGCGAACAGGCTCGCGAGCGGATCCGCTACGCTGCCGGCCGTGGCCGCGACCGTCGCGGCGATCCGCGCCTCGACGACGTCGACGACGGCTGCGAACAGCGCCTCCTTGCCCGGAAAGTGATGATACAGCGCGCCCCGGCTGATGCCGCAGGCCGCGAGCACGGACTCGATCGACACGGCGTCGAATCCCTCGGCCGCGAAGAGCTCGGTCGCGACCTCGATCACGCGGTCGCGCGTCGTTTGCCCCCGCCTGACGCGCCCGTCCAAATCCTGCTCCGTTGACAAACCGACAGTCGGTCTATTTTCTGATCTCGTCAGCAGGATGTCTCGGCTTCGCCGCGGCGGCTGGCAAGAGCGGAGAAGCGAGCGATGGCACGGTCGACGAAGCGGGTCGCCACGCGGTTCGGCGAGATCGCCTACGAGGAGCGCGGCGAGGGCCCGCCGGCACTCTTCCTTCACGGCGTTTTCCTCAACGGGCACCTGTGGCGCCACGTCATCGACGAGGTCGCGGGGCAGAGGCGTTGCTTCGCGCTCGACCTCCTGGGCCACGGCGAGACCCGGACGCCCGCCGAGGCCGATCTCTCCTTCGACGCGCAGGCCGGGATGATCGCGGCCTTCGCGGATGCGCTCGGGCTCGGGCGGATCGACCTCGTCGGCAACGACAGCGGGGGCGGCATCGCGCAGATCTTCGCGGCGAGCTTCCCCGAGCGTGTCAGGAGCCTCACGCTTACCAATTGCGACACGCACGACAACTGGCCGCCGCCCACTTTCCTGCCCTTCATCGAAGCGGTCGCTGCGGGCCGCCTGCGCGAGCTCGGCCCCGCGGTCCTGGCCGACCCGGCCGCCGGTCGCGAGCTCCTGGGCGTCGGCTACGAGCATCCGGAGCGCGTCTCGGACGAGACGGTGCGGACCTATCTCGATCCGATTTTCGCCTCAGCCGATCGGATCGCGCTGCTCGAGCGCTGGTGCGCCGCCATGGACAACCGCCAGACGGTCGCGGCCGAGGCGAGTTTGCGCCGGCTTGCCGCCCCGACCCTGATCGTCTGGGGCACGGGCGATCCCTTCTTCGACGTGGCCTGGGCGCGTTGGCTGTACGAGGCGATCCCGGGCGCCCGGCCACCGGTCGTCCTCGAGGGTGCGAAGCTGTTTTTCCCCGAGGAGCGTCCGGAGCCGCTCGCGGCAGCCCTGCGCTCGCTCTGGGCCGAGGCGGCCGTTCCGGCCTGACGCTCGCTCCGGAGCCGCGATCGGTCTAGGGACCGGTCGCGGCCCTCTTCTGGACGTGGGGGCCGACCTGAAGGAGACGCGCGATGCGCACCCGCAAGCTCGGCCCGGACCTCACCGTCTCGGCCATCGGCCTCGGCTGCATGGGCATGAGCTTCGCCTATGGCGGGCAGGACGAGGCGGACGCGCTTCGCACGCTCGGGCGGGCGGTCGAGCTCGGGGTCACGTTCTTCGACACGGCGGAGATGTACGGCCCCTTCGACAACGAGGTCCTGGTCGGGAAGGCGCTGCGGCCCGTGCGCGACCGGGTCGTGATCGCCACGAAGTTCGGCTTCAAGATCTCGGAGACGGGGGTTGGGCGCGAGCGCATCGCCGGGCTCGACAGCCGCCCCGAGCACGTGAAGGCCGTGGCCGACGCGTCCCTGAAGCGCCTCGGGGTCGAGGTGATCGACCTCTTCTATCAGCACCGCGTCGACCCGGCGGTTCCGATCGAGGACACGGTCGGCGCCATGGCGGAGCTCGTCCGGGCCGGCAAGGTCCGCGCGCTCGGCCTCTCGGAGGCGAGCGCCGCCACGATCCGGCGGGCCCATGCGGTCCACCCGATCGCGGCCGTCCAGAGCGAATACTCGCTCTGGACGCGCGAGCCGGAAGCGGAGGTGCTGCCGACCTGCCGCGAGCTCGGCATCGGCTTCGTGCCCTACAGCCCCCTCGGGCGCGGCTTCCTCACGGGCGCGATCAAGGACCCGTCGAGCCTCGGCGCCGACGACTTCCGGCGCACCATGCCGCGCTTCGCCCAGGAGAACTTCGACGGCAACCTCGCGCTCGTGGCCGAGCTCGAGCGGATCGCAGCGGCGAAGGGCGTCACGGCCGCGCAGCTCGCGCTCGCCTGGGGTCTCGCGCAGGGCGACGACATCGTGCCGATCCCGGGCGCGCGCCGGATCGTCCACCTGGAACAGAACGCGGCCGCGGCGGATCTCGCGCTCGGCCCGGAGGATCTGGCGGCGATCGCGGCCGCGCTGCCGGCGACGGCCGTGGCGGGCGCGCGCTACAACGAGCCCGGGCTCAAGCTCCTGAACGGCTGACGGCACCTTTCGGCCGTGACCCGCCCGGCCTTGACAGCGGATGTCTGGACGGGCCCGCGGCCGAGTGCTGTGCTCCGGCGGGGTGGAGGTGTCGGCCCATGGGCTTGCTTGTCGAGGGCGTGTGGCAGGACCGCTGGTACGACACGGCGGCGAGCGGCGGGACATTCCTGCGCAAGGACAGCGCCTTCCGCAGCTGGGTGACGGCCGACGGGGCGCCGGGCCCGAGCGGGGAGGGTGGCTTCGCGGCGCAAGCCGGGCGCTATCACCTCTACGTCTCGCTCGCCTGTCCCTGGGCGCATCGCACGCTCATCATGCGCGCGCGGAAGGGCCTCGAGGAGGCGATCACGGTCTCGGTCGTCCATTGGCGCATGCTGGATCACGGCTGGACCTTCGAGGGCGGCCCGGGCGTCGTGCCGGACCCGATCCACAAGGCCCGCTACCTCTACGAGGTCTACGCGGCGGCCGAGCCGACCTATACCGGCCGGGTCACGGTCCCGATCCTCTGGGACAAGGCGCGCGGCACGATCGTCTCGAACGAATCGGCCGAGATCATCCGCATGCTGGGCCAGGCCTTCGATCGGGTCGGGGCGGCGCCGGGCGACTATTATCCGGCCGAGCTCAGGCCCGAGATCGACGCGGTGAACGCCCGCGTCTACGACACGCTGAACAACGGCGTGTACAAGGCCGGCTTCGCGACGAGCCAGGCCGCCTACGACGAGGCGGTCGCCCCGCTCTTCGCGACGCTCGACTGGCTGGACGCGCGGCTCGCGGGCTCTCGTTACCTGGTCGGCGACAGGATCACCGAGGCGGACATCCGGCTCTACACGACGCTGGTGCGCTTCGACGCCGTCTACCACGGTCACTTCAAGTGCAACCTGCGCCGGATCGTCGATTACCCCGTTCTGTCAGCCTACCTGCGCGACCTTTACGGGACGCCCGGC
>JAFAPJ010000601.1 GCA_019247255.1 Methylobacteriaceae bacterium
GGAAAGGAATGGGTTGACGACGCGGACCGACCCGTAGGCCTGCCCGTGGCTGAGGTCCTCGGTGTAGAGCGTGGACGCGTTCAGCCGATGTGCCGCCGCCAGAATGGCGGCGTCCCAGTACGAGATCTGATGGCGAAGGGCTAGCTCCGCCCCGTAACGGACCAGGGCGCCGTCGACCGGCAGGCACGGGTAATCTTCGAGGGTCTCGACCCAGTCGAGCGCCTGATCGAGCGACCAGGGCGAGCGGACCTTCCGGGTCGTGACGACGATGAACTCCTGCAGAACCTGGGCAGAGAGCCCGATGCCAGGCTGCAGCAGGAGGCTCCGCGCGATCTCGGTCTTCGGCCGGTCCTCCGCGAGGCGCGAGGCGGCGTAGACTACGACGTTCGTGTCCACCATGCCGTCAGCGGTCATGCAACTCGTCGCGCGACCAGGTGAGAGGGCCGGCCACCAACGTCGACCCGTCCATCAAGTCGCGCAGCCGTCGGCGGGCGCGGGCCGACCTGTCCTCCTGCTCCGCGATGGAGCGCAGGAATTCGCGCACAAGTCCGTTCACGCTCGTCTTGCGCCGAGCGGCGTACACGCGAACCTCCTCGAGGACGGTCTCGTCGATCGCGAGCGTGATGTTCTTCATCGATGCGGGCTCCACAGGACCACATATCCTGCGTGAGGTGACAGCTTCAAGAACCGCAAAAACGGTCTCGCGCGCAGCCGCGATCCTGGCACCCGTGAACGCGGTGCGGTCGTCCGTGCCGCGTTTACGGGCGTTCGGCCCGGATCATCGCGGAATGGGGCAGCGTCGCGTCGTCGATCTCGCGCACGACGAGGCCGGCGCGCTCGATCAGGGCCGCGGTGCGCGC
Organism: Methylobacteriaceae bacterium; assembly: GCA_019247255.1. GTDB lineage: Bacteria > Pseudomonadota > Alphaproteobacteria > Rhizobiales > Beijerinckiaceae > Enterovirga. The sequence continues at coordinate 861 of JAFAPJ010000601.1, forward strand.
GGGGTCGTTGTCGGAGAAGCCGTCCTTGGCGGCGCCGTCCGGCCGGCGCACGTCCGAGACGTGAAGGCAGGCCTGCCCGCCGCGCTTCAGGAGCGGCGCGAGGCTCGCGAGATAGGCCGCGATCGCGTCGAGCTCGAGATGGACGAGCGTGCCGTACGAGAAGGCGAAGTCGAGGCTCGCAGGCGGCACGCCCGGGATGTCCGTGCCGCCGCTCTCGACGAAGACGAGCGGCTCGTCCGGAAAGCGCTCTGTGAGCGCCGCGAACATCTCGCGGTTGAGCTCGACGCAATAGATGCGGGCGCAGCCGGCCAGGAACTGCGTCCAGCGGCCGCCGCCCGACCCGATCTCGAGCGCGACCGCGCCCGGCCGCGCGTAGGGCCGGACGAAGCGGTCCCGGACGGCCATCAAGGCTGGGTGGGTGTTCGGATCGCCCCAGCGGTCGCCGTAATGCTGCCCCTCGCTGCCGCCCGGCACGAAGCCGGCGAGCTTCCTCGCCCAGCGTCGGTTCCAGTCGAGCGACGGCATGGGGTCACGCCGCCTTCCGCACCGCCGCGACGATCTTCTGGGCCGCGTCGTCGAGATCGGCGGCCGGGATCACGTTGAGCCCGGAATTCCGGATGATCTCCTTGCCCTGCTCGACATTCGTGCCTTCGAGCCGCACGACGAGCGGCACCTGAAGGCCGACCGCCTTCACGGCGGCGAGCACGCCGCGCGCGATGACGTCGCATTTCATGATCCCGCCGAAGATGTTGACCAGGATGCCCTTCACGTTCGGATCGGCCGTGATGATCTTGAAGGCCGCCGTGACCTTCTCCTCCGAGGCGCCGCCGCCGACATCGAGGAAGTTCGCCGGCTCCTCGCCATAGAGCTTGATGATGTCGAGGGTCGCCATGGCGAGCCCCGCCCCGTTCACCATGCAGCCGATCGTGCCGTCGAGCGCGATATAGGCGAGGTCGTGCTTGGAGGCCTCGATTTCCTTCTGATCCTCCTCCGTCAGGTCGCGCAGCTCGAGGATGTCCTTGTGACGGTAGAGCGCGTTCGAATCGAAGGAGATCTTGGCGTCGAGGCAGCGCAGGTGATCGTCCTTGGTCACGATCAGCGGGTTGATCTCCAGCATCGACATGTCCTTGGCCAGGAATGCCGTGTAGAGCCGCGTGATGAGGTCGGCGGCCTCCTTGGCGAGGTTGCCTTCGAGCCCCAGCGCCTGAGCGACCGCGCGCCCGTGATGGGGCATCACGCCCGTCGCCGGATCGACCGCGAAGGTCAGGATCTTCTCGGGCGTGTCGTGGGCGACCTGCTCGATATCCATGCCGCCTTCGGTCGAGACCACGAAGGCGACCCGCCCCGTGGCCCGATCGACCAGCGCCGACAGGTAGAACTCAGCCTTGATGTCGGATCCGTCCTCGACATAGAGGCGGTTGACCTGCTTGCCCGCAGGCCCGGTCTGCTGCGTGACGAGGGTGCGGCCGAGCATCTGGCCGGCGAACTCCTTCACCTCCTCGATCGAGCGGGCGAGCCTCACGCCGCCCTTCTCGCCGGCCTCGGCCTCCTTGAAGCGGCCTTTGCCGCGTCCGCCGGCGTGGATCTGGCTCTTCACGACCCAGAGCGGGCCGCCGAGCTCGCGCGCCGCGGCCTCCGCCTCCTCGGGCTTGAAGATGGCGCGGCCGCGCGAGACCGGCAGGCCGAACTCCTTCAGGACGGCCTTGGCCTGGTACTCGTGGATGTTCATGCGAAGCTCCGCTGCGGTTCGGCGAGAGGCGGACGGGTCAGGCGAGGGCCGGGTTGACGGTCTGGCAGGCGTCGACGAGACCGGTCACGGAGGCGACCGACTTCTCGAGCATCGCGCGCTCCGGCTCCGTGAGGTCGATCTCCAGGATGCGCTCGACGCCGCCCGCACCGATCACGACCGGCACGCCGATGAAGAGGCCGTCGACCCCGTACTGCCCCGTGAGGTGCGCGGCGCAGGGCAGCACCCGCTTCTGGTCCTTGAGGTAGCTCTCGGCCATGGCGATGGCCGAGGCGGCGGGCGCGTAGAAGGCGGAGCCCGTCTTGAGGAGGTTGACGATCTCACCGCCGCCCTTGCGGGTGCGCTCGACGATGGCGTCGAGCTTGGCCCCGTCGAGCCAGCCCATCTTGACGAGGTCCGGCAGAGGCACGCCCGCGACGGTCGAGTAGCGCACGAGCGGCACCATGTCGTCGCCATGCCCGCCGAGAACGAAGGCCGTCACGTCCTTGACCGAGACGTTCATGGCCTCGGCCAGAAAGTAGCGGAAACGCGCCGAGTCGAGCACGCCCGCCATGCCGACGATCTTGGCCGGATCGAGCCCCGCGAAGCGCTGCAGCGCCCAGACCATGGCGTCGAGCGGGTTGGTGATGCAGATCACGAACGCCTCGGGCGCGTGCTGCTTGATGCCGGCGCCGACCGCTTCCATCACCTTGAGGTTGATCCCGATGAGGTCGTCGCGGCTCATGCCGGGCTTGCGCGGCACGCCGGCGGTCACGATGATCACGTCCGCGCCCTTGATCGCGGCGTAATCGTTCGCGCCGCTGTAATGCGCGTCGAACCCGTCCACCGGCGACGATTCAGCGATGTCGAGGCCCTTGCCCTGAGGGATCCCCTCCGCGATGTCGAAGAGCACGATGTCGCCGAGTTCCTTCAGGCCGGCGAGATGCGCGAGCGTGCCGCCGATCTGTCCCGCGCCGATGAGCGCGATCTTTTTGCGAGCCATTGATTCCTCGGGAGAGAGCGGAGCCGAGCCGCTGCGGCGCCTCTTTGACTCAGATGGCGGGGAGCATCAAGCGCGCGGCGCCCCGCTCAGCGCCGGCGAGCCGCTCGCCGATCCAGTTCCTGCAAGAGATCGAGCTGAATTTCCTGCATCTCGGCCAGTCGTTCCCATTGACTTTTCAAGATATGATCGATCTTTTCGTGAAGATGCCGGATCTCGAGCTCGGCTTTCAGGTTCACCTGATAGTCGGAGAGCGCGCGCAAGCGGTCCTTCGCCTCCTGACGCTTCTGGCTCATCATGATGATCGGAGCCTGGACGGCGGCCAAGCAGGAGAGAACGAGGTTCAGCAGGATGAAGGGGTACTCGTCGAAGGCGCTCTTGCCGAGCCCCACGTTCAGCGCCATCCAGCCGAACAGGATGACGAAGAACGAGATCAGGAAGGCCCAGGAACCGCCGAAATCCGCGATCTGATCGGAGAGCCGCTCGCCGAAGGAGCGCCGCGTCTCAAACGAATGCTCGATGTTCTCCGCGAGCGTCTCGTGATGCTCGAGGCTCGCCACCACCTCCTGCTCCAACGCCGTGAGCTGGCCCCGCTCCTCCGTCAGGATGTCGCCGATGTAGCGGCGCCGCAGCTCGTCGAGCATCCGGCGCGAGATCATCGCGTCGGGCGGGATGTCCGGATACTCGGCCCGGAGCCGGTCTGCGATCGTGGGGCGCAGCAGAGCGACGGGGAAGAGGTCGCGCCGGGGCAGCACCTGCCCGGTCACCGCGCAGGCCCCGAGGGCCTTCAGCTTCTTGCGGCGCTTCCGCGGAACCGCCGGCGACGCGTCGGAGCCATCGGCGGGTCCGGCCTCCTCCGCATCCGCCTCGGCGAGAAGCTCGCCCTCGGCGGTCAGCTCGTCCTCCGGCGAGACGTCGTCCCTTCGCTCTTCCGCCTTCGGCGTCGCGCGCGAGATGCCGGGGGCGGGCGAGGAGCCGCCCGGCTCGGAGTTCGGGTCGAGCGTTTCGGAGGAACGGTCCTGGTCGGCCATGCACGCGTCTCTGCAATCTGACCGCGGCTTCTCGCGCCGAGGTGACGGTTCGATGACGGCAGGAGGCGAGCGCCCCAGGGCAATCAGGTCTCGACGAGACCGGTCGTGTTGCCGCTGGGCTCGGCCGAGCGGCCGGCCGGCCGGGCCAGGTAGTCGCGCGAGCGCATCTCGTGCAGGCGCGAGGCGGTTCGGGCGAATTCGAAGGCCTCCCCGCCCGTCTCGGCCCGGTAGAGCTCATCCGCCTCGGCGGCCGCCGACGCCACGAGCTTGACCTGGTTCTCGTACAGGATGTCGATCAGCGTGATGAAGCGGCGCGCCTCGTTGCGCTCCTCGGCGCCGAGCCGCGGAATGCCGTCGATGACCAGCGTATGAAAGGCTCGGGCAAGCGCGAGATAGTCCGACGTCCCGTAAGCGCGTCGGCACAGGTCGTCGAAGCCGAAGCGTGCGACGCCCATGGCCTGAAGCGGCACCTCGACGGCGTGTCCGTGGACGGCGAGCCGGCCGGGCGCGGGGCGCGCCCCGCCGGTCAGCCGGACGAAGACCTCGTCGAGCCGGTCTCGCGCGGCCTCGTCCGCGGGCACCAGGTAGACGGGCTGGTCGCCGAGCTTCTCCAGCCGGAAATCCGTCCGGGACCGCAGCTCGACGACGTCCATCCGCTCCTCCAGGAGCGCGATGAAAGGCAGGAACAGCGCCCGGTTGAGACCTCCCTCGTAGAGGTTGCCCGGCGGGCGGTTCGAGGTCGCGACGACCACGACGCCCTCCGCGAAGAGCGCCGTGAACAGGCGCCCGAGGATCATGGCGTCGGCGATGTCCGTCACCGCGAACTCGTCGAAGCACAGCACCCAGGCTTCGCGCGCGAGCGCCTCGGCGACGGGTCGGATCGGATCGTCGCCCGTCACCTCGCCGGCCTTCAGCCTCTGGCGCCAGGCATGGATGCGCTCGTGCACCTCGGCCATGTAGGCGTGAAAATGCGCACGGCGCTTACGCTGCACGCGCAGGCCCTCGAAGAAGAGGTCCATGAGCATGGTCTTGCCGCGTCCGACCTCGCCCCAGAGGTAGAGACCGCGCGGGATCGGCTCGTTGCGCTGCCCGAGCAGCCAGCCGAGCGGGCTCGACTTGCGCGCCAGACGGCGCCGCTCTAGCGCCCCGGCGAGCGCTTCCAGCCGCCCGACCGTCTCGAGCTGCGCCGGGTCCGGCTCCAGCGCTCCCGCGGCGACCAGGCTCTCGTAACGTGAGCGGATCGGAGACACGAGAGAGGTGGGCGGGGCGAGCGATGACACGGCGGCGGCCTATCCCGCCCCGTCCGCCCGCGCAAACGGAGCGAAGTGCGACGCCCGCTCCGACCCGCGGCGCGCGCTTATGTGCGCTGGCGCACATTGGTCATGCTGCACCGCACCTAGATCGCGGTCCGAAGCCGGCCTCGGCGCCGGCGGCAAGGAGTTCGCACCATGCGCACGATCGTCCTCTCTCTCGGCGTGGCCGTCCTTTTCACCCCGTTCGCGGCGCACGCGCAGACCGCGGCCGAAAACTTCAGCTACAAGGCTCCGTCGGGCATGTTCAGCGAGGGCACCACGAAGTGGCAGACCTATCAGCTCATGCATGCGGACGCGGAGCGCCGCGCTCGCCTGCAATCGGGCGACAGCGTCGGGGCCACGGGGTCGCTGAGCTCGTCCAGCAGCAACGCCCAGAGCTATCCGCGTCCGGGTGAGTCCACG
>JAFAPJ010000154.1 GCA_019247255.1 Methylobacteriaceae bacterium
GGCGTCACCCCGGAGCAGCTCGCGATCGAGGAGCTGGTCGCCCGGGTGGCCGAGCCCGCGACCCGCGAGCTGATCCTGGCGCTCGGCGCGACCGTCGAGGGGCAGACGACGGCGCATTACGTGACCGAGCTCGTGCGGCACCTGCCGATCCGGGTCACCCGCCTTGCCCACGGCGTGCCGGTCGGCGGCGAGCTCGATTACCTGGACGAGGGCACGCTCGCGGCGGCGATGCGCCAGCGGACTGCCTTGTAGCGCGCTGCTCGGGCGCTGCCGTCTCTCAGCCCGCCGTCAGGCGTTCGCCGGCTCGGCCAAATGGCGGACAAAATCGACGTAGGCGGCCTCGACCTGGCTGTAGGCCTGGCCGGCGAGGCTCTGCAGGCGGTCGCGGTCGAGGATCGTGATGGAGCCGCGCCGGGCCCGGATCGCGCGCTCGCCTTCGAGGATATGCAGCGCCACGGTGACGCCGGGCCGGCGGACGCCGAGCATGATCGCCAGGATGTCGTGCGTCAGCCCGAGATGGTCAGCACCGAGCCGGTCTTGCGCCATGAGAAGCCAGCGGGCGAGCCGCTGCTCGACCGTGAAGCGGCCGTTCGCAAGCGCCGTCTGGGATACCTGCACGAGCTGGACGCCGATGAAGCGCAGCATCGTCTCGCGCAGGCTACGGTCCGTGTCGAAGAGGCTTTTCATGAGCGCCGCCTCGACCCGGTAAGCCGTGCCGGCGACCTGCATCATCGCATCATGCGGCGTGATCTCGATGCCGAGCACGGCGGAAAGGCCGGTCATGCCCTCCCGACCGAGAAGCCCGACTTCGATCCTGTCGTTGCCCGCGACGGCGACCAGCGACGCGAGCCCGCTTTCGACGAAATGAACGTGGGTGATGGGCTGGTTCGCCTCGACCAGCATCGCGCGCGCCGGGAGCTCGACGAACCGGAGATGAGGTCGAATCGCTTGCATCGACGCGGTCGGGAACGACCGGAGCAGGTGGTTGCGGATCGCGGCGGAAGCGAGGGGGGTGGCCATGAGTCGGGCCGCTAACGGAACGGACAAACGAAAGTTCCCCTGAGCGTCCAAACTTGTCTCGTCGAGGCGTCCAGCCCGTTTGACCCTCGGGACCGTGCACCCTATCTGCCCGCCATGGCCGTCCGTCCGATCGTCAAGCTGCCCGAGGCGAAGCTGCGCCTCAAGTCCGAGCCGGTCGGCCCGGTGACGGAGGAGGTTCGGCGTCTCTCGGCCGACATGCTGGACACGATGTACGACGCGCCCGGGATCGGGCTCGCGGCGATCCAGATCGGCGTGCCGAAGCGCCTCGTCGTGATCGATCTCGCGCGCAGCGACGAGGAGCGGCAGCCGATGGTCTTCGTCGATCCCGAGATCGTGTGGTCCTCGGACGAGAAGCGGGTGCATGAAGAAGGCTGTCTGTCGATCCCTGAATTCTACGAGGAGGTCGAGCGGCCGGATCGCGTGACGGTGCGGTTCCGCGACCTCGACGGCGAGATGAGGGAGCTGGAAGCCGACGGCATGCTGGCCACCTGCCTCCAGCACGAGATCGATCACCTGAACGGCGTTCTGTTCATCGACCACCTGTCGCGGTTGAAGCGAAGCCGCGTCATTAAGAAGTTCGAGAAGGCGGCGCGGCGCGAATCCGAGGACGCATGACTCTGCGCCTCGTGTTCATGGGAACGCCCGGCTTCGCCGTCCCGACGCTCGAGACTCTCGCGGACCGGCATACCGTCGCTGCCGTCTATACCCGTCCTCCCGCCCTGTCCGGACGCGGGCTGAAGGCTCGGTCCTCGCCGGTTCAGGTCGCGGCCGAGCGGCGCGGCATCGCTGTCGAGACGCCGCGCGGCCTGCGCGATGGGGAGGCCGCGTCGCGCCTCGCGGCCCACCGCCCCGACGTGGTGATCGTGGTCGCCTACGGTGTGATCCTACCGCGCGCGATCCTCGACGTGCCGCGGCTCGGCTGCCTGAACCTGCACGCGTCGATGCTGCCGCGGTGGCGCGGCGCGGCGCCCATCCAGCGGCGATCCTCGCGGGGGACCGCGAGACGGGAGTCGCCGCGATGCGGATGGAGGAGGGGCTCGATACGGGGCCCGTGGCGGTCGTGGAGCGCCTCGCAATCGGACCGGACGAGACCGCGGGCGAGCTTCACGACCGGCT
>JAFAPJ010000209.1 GCA_019247255.1 Methylobacteriaceae bacterium
TTGATCCGGAGCGGGACACCCCGGAGGTGATGAAGAGCTACGTGGCGAGCTTCGATCCGCGCATCGTCGGGCTGACGGGATCGCGTGAGGAGATCGACGCCGCGGTCAAGGGCTATCGGGCCTACGCCAAGAAGGTCCCGCTCAAGGACGGCGACTACACGATGGAGCACACCGCCCTCGTGTACTTGATGGACAGGCAGGGACGGTTCTTGAGCGCCTTCAACCTGGACCGCTCGCCCGAGGACGCGGCGCAGGACCTTCTCAAACGCCTGTGAGGATCGGCGCCTCTTGAAGGCGCCCTCATCGTTCGCCGCCCGACTCGACTTCCGCCCGCGACCGAGGCGACAAGGCGACGAGGCCACCCCCGCAGAAATCCGTCCCGACGACCGCCGCCATGTCCCCGCCGCTCGACCCCGCTTTGCTCGACGCCGCCCGCAGCTCGGCCGCCTGGCCGTTCGAGGAGGCCCGCAAGGTCGTGGCGCGGCTCGAGCGGACGGGCAGGCGCGAGGCGCTGTTCGAGACCGGCTACGGCCCGTCAGGCCTCCCCCATATCGGGACCTTCGGCGAGGTTGCCCGCACCACGATGGTGCGCAACGCCTTCCGGATCCTGACCGAGGAGCGGATCCCGACCCGCCTTCTCGCCTTCTCGGATGACATGGACGGCTTGCGGAAGGTGCCGGACAACGTCCCGAACCGCGAGATGATGGCCGCGCATCTCGGCCGCCCCCTGTCGCGCGTGCCGGACCCGTTCTCGAACGAGCATCCCTCGTTCGGGGCCGCCAACAACGCGCGGCTCCGCACCTTTCTCGACCGGTTCGGCTTCGCCTACGAGTTCGCGTCCGCGACGGACTATTACGCGTCCGGCCGCTTCGACGCGACGCTCCTGCGGATGCTCGCCGCCTTCGACGAGGTGATGGCGATCATTCTGCCGACGCTCGGGCCCGAACGGCGCGAGACCTACTCGCCCTTCCTGCCCCTGCATCCGCGGACGGGCATCGTGCTCCAGGTGCCGACGCTCGAGCGCGACGTCGCGGGCGGGCGCATCGCCTATCGCGATCCCGACACGGGCGAGGTTCTCTGGACGCCCGTCACGGGCGGCGCCGTGAAGTGCCAGTGGAAGGCCGATTGGGCATTGCGCTGGGTCGCGCTCGGCGTGGATTACGAGATGGCCGGCAAGGACCTGATCGATTCCGTGAAGCTGTCCTCCGAGATCGCGCGCGCGATCGGCGGCGAGCCGCCGGAGGGGTTCAACTACGAGCTCTTTCTCGACGAGAACGGGCAGAAGATCTCGAAGTCCAAGGGCAACGGGCTCACGATCGAGCAATGGCTCGATTACGGTACGCCCGAGAGCCTGGCGCTCTTCATGTACAACCGCCCGCGCGAGGCGAAGAAGCTGCATTTTGACGTGATTCCGCGAGCGGTGGACGATTACCTGACCGCACTCGAGCGGCTGCCCGGGCAGGACGCGAAGACGCGGCTCGGCAACCCCGCCTGGCACATCCATGGGGGCGAGCCGCCCCTGCCCGAGCTTGTCGGCGGATCGGGCACGAGCGTCACCTTCTCGATGCTGCTCAACCTCGTGGCCGTCGCGAATTCGGAGGACCCGGCCGTCGTCTGGGGATTCATCCGCCGCTATGCCCCGGGCGTCTCACCGCAGACCCATCCGGGGCTCGACCGGCTCGTGCGGCACGCGCTCGCCTTCTATCGGGATTTCGTCCGGCCCGCGAAGGCGTACCGGGCGCCGACCGAGACGGAGCGCGCCGCGCTGGCCGAGCTTTCGGACGCGCTCGCCGACCAGGAGGGTTCGACCGACGCCGATGCGCTGCAGGCGATCGTCTACGACGTCGGGCGGCGCTTCTTCCCGGACACCTCCGGCAAAGCGAAGAGCCCGGACGGACGGCCCGGCGTCGCCCAGGCCTGGTTCGGCGCGCTCTACAACGTGCTCTTGGGCGAAGCGCGCGGCCCGCGCTTCGGCTCCTTCGCGGCGCTCTACGGTGTCGGGGAGACGCGCGCGCTCATCGCGAAAGCCCTCTCGGGCGAGCTCGCGCGCGAGCACGAGCGCTTTCTCGAACGCCGGGCGGCCTGAGCGCTCACGCCAGGGCGACAGCCGCGACCGCGTAGTCGCGCCCGCCCTCCCGGATGTCGAGGGTCGCTACGCGCGCCTGCAGCGCGCCGTCGAAGATCTGCAGCGCGCCGTTCTGCTCCGACAAGGCCGCGAAGCTCGACAGCTCACGGGCGAGACCGGTCCCGAGCGCCTTCAGGTAGGCCTCCTTGGCGCTCCAGATCCGCGCGAACAGCCGCGCGCGCTCGGCGGGCGGCAGCGGATCGAGCGCGGCCCGCTCGGCCGCATGAAGGACGTTCCAGGGCGGCTCGCGCGCGGGCTCGACGAGCTCGACGTCGACGCCCACCCGTCCCGAGCCCGCGGCCGCGGCGGCGAGGACGCCGCGGCTGGCGCAGGAGAGGCCGAGCCGGGTTGCGAGCGGCGCGGCGAGGCGAGGTGCGAGCCCCGGGGAGTGCTCGATCGCGACCTCTGCCTCCGGACAACCCAGCACCTCCGCCGCGGCCCGGAGAAGGAGCTTGCGGCGCCGCTCTGCGGCCCCG
>JAFAPJ010000460.1 GCA_019247255.1 Methylobacteriaceae bacterium
TTATCGCCGCGGGCGGGTTTGACAAGGCCAGCGCGGAGGCGATCATCGCGGCTGGCGATGCCGACCTAGTCGCATTCGGGCGCCGCTTCATTTCAAACCCGGATTTGGTGCGCCGACTGCGCGAAGACCTGCCGCTCAGCCCCTATGATCGCTCGACCTTTTACGGCGGGAACTGGCGTGGCTACACCGACTACCCGCCCTACGGGTGTGGAAGAGCGGCGGCCTGAACCTGAACGAGCGACCGCAATCCAAGCAGTCACAGAACGCTGCACCTAGCCAGCGAAGCTCCGATGGTAATCGATCTGTTAGCTCTGGAACAGGCGCTGCGAGTGGTGGACGCCGGCAGCTTTAGAGCTGCGGCTGCGCGGCTCGGCACCGAGCCCTCTGCAATCAGCCGACGGGTTCGGGCGCTGGAGGACCGGCTTGGCGTTAGCTTGTTTCAACGGCGGCGACGTGGCGCGGAGCCGACGCCCGCAGGGCGGAGACTCCTAAGCCGCGCCCGTTCGATCTTGGACGACCTTGATTATCTCGTAAGGACGGCAGGCCTGAATGGGTCAGCCATGGAGGGGAGCTTGTGCCTTGGCGTTGTGTCTTCGATCGCCGGCGGCGCGCTGAGAAAGCTGTTGACATCCTTCCGAGCTGAGTTCGCCGAAGTTGACCTCGACTTGATTGAGGGCTCGCCGCGCGATCATATCGCGGCGGTAGGCGCGCTGCGCATGGATGCGACATTCGTAGTAGGGCGACCGCCCGCGCCCGGATGTCAGGTTGAGGCGCTCTGGGAAGAACGCATCATTGTGGCCTTACCTGAGCAGCATCGGCTAGCTTGCTCCCACTCGGAGGTCACCTGGGAGGACCTCGTCGACGAACGGTTCATCGTCAGCAAGATGGATCCCGGCCCCGAGATCCAGGATTTCGTCGTCAAACACTTGGCAACCTTGGGCCGTCACCCGATCATCGAGCCTCGTCAGGTAACTCGCGAGACGTTGCTCGCGCTCGTCGGACTTGGTCTTGGCGTCAGTCTGGTTGGGGACGCCGAGGCGGCTGTGCGCTACCCCGGCGTGGTCTTTAAGCCCCTCGCTGGCGAGCTGCTTCCGTTTCACGTCATCTGGTCGTCGCGAAACGACAATCCCGCGCTTAGACGCTTTTTAAGCCAGTCTCGGGCGGCAATGCGGCGCGAGCGAACTCAGACCGGCGTCGTTTCGCAAACTCCCGATCCGTCGCCATGAACCGCGCCAACATCGGGGCGATCAGGCGCGCCGGCTCGACATCAACGGTTACGGCTTCGCGCCCTAGCACCTCCGCGTAAGCGACGAGATCGCGATGGACCCGCGCTGGCAGCTCGACGGTGAGCTTGACCGGCTTGTCGTCCTCGATCGATCCTAGTTTCAGCTTCGCCATCTGCCTCTCCCTCAGCCCGAATAGGGTTCCAGCACGAGGTCGCGCGTGACGATCACCCGCACCCGGAAGCCGGGTCGCACGGCGATCGTCGGTTGGATGTTGAGCGAGCGCCCGACCACCTGGCGGCCGGTCTGACTGATCGAGTCCGAGGAGCCTCGGCGGATTGCTGACAGGAGGCTGTTCTCGTTGTTCGAGGTCCCGGCCTCTGACCCGGCCGACAGGATGGTCGAGAGCAGCGCGGCCTTGAACAGCGCGCCCCAGTGGTTGTCGACCCCGTCCTCCAAGCCCGCATAGCCCGACGGGTCGGCCCCGGGCTGGCGCTCCAGCACAATCGACTTGCCGTTCGGGAAGACGATCCGGTTCCAGACGAGCAGCGCTCGCGATTGCCCGAACGCGACCTGGGCGTCGTACTGGCCGATCAGGCGCGCGCCCTGCGGGATGAGCAGGATCTTGCCGGTCGGGCTGTCGTAGACCGCCTCCGTCACCTGGGCGGTGATCTGGCCAGGAAGATCGGAGCGCAGCCCGGTCAGCATTGCGGCCGCAATCACCGAACCCGCTTGCACGATATTTTCGCTTGCCGGCTTCTGCACGCGATCGGGACTGGTCGTGCGGCGATCGACCGGCGCGGTCAGGAAGGCGAGCTTGCGGTCGGCCTCGCTCGGCTGCCCGGTCGGGCCAGCGTTGGGGCCGAGGGCATTCGGGTCCAGGCTGGGAAGAGGAGTGGCTTGGCCCGCGCCCACGGGCATGCTGACCGGCTGAACCCGGGCGCGCGCCTCGCTCGTGAACAGCCGGCTGGTGCGCGCCGCCTCGAGCTCCTGGGCGAGACGCGCGCGTTCCTGCGCGAGGCGCTGCGCCTCCGGGTCAGGCTGCGCCGGGGGCGTCGGCTGGGGTATGCCCGGCGCAGTCTGGCCGGCGTTGAGCATGGGCCGGCCTAGATCACCCGGCAGCGGCGCTCCGAGCTGCGGCACGGCCTTAGGGAGGCCAGTATAGTCACGCGGCAGAGTATTCAGCCCATCGGGCGTGCCGCGGTTCTCGGTCGAGAGCAGCTCCGGGCCAGACTGCTTGCCGTGCGGCCAGAGCGCGAATACCAGCGCCGCCGCGATCGCGACGGCAGCGACGCCGCCCAGCGTCGCGAGCACGCGCCGTGACAGGCGGGTCACCCGCGACCGCTCGGGCCGGAGCCGAAGCTCCGCGGCGAGCTCACGATCCGAACGCGGGCGCGGCTCTCGCTCCTCATCCGCGACCTCCCGTTGCGGCCGGACCTCGTCGAGGCGACCGGGGCCTTCCCGCTCTCGGTCGTCGCGCGGGTCGTCCTCGCGCTCCCCGCTCACGACGACGGCCCCGACGCGGCCGAAGCGGCCGTTGTGGTGCGCTCACTGTCTTTCGACATTCGCAACCAGGAGAACGGGCGGGAGCGTTCAGCCGCGTCCGTGCGGACGATACGGACCGTCCTCTGGTGCTCGCCGCCGAGGCGCAGCTCGGCGGCGGCGAACAGCCGGTCCACGATCATGTAGCGGCCGCGGACGCGGTAGTTGACGAGTTCGGCCTCGCCCTCATGGCCGATGACCCACAGCGGAGGCATCTCGCCTTGCGCGACGCCGCGCGGGAACTCGATGAACACCTGCTTGCCGTCGTCATAGGCGCGCAGCGGCCGCCAGGGCGGGGTGTCGCCCTCGATCCGGTAGCGGAAATTGAGCGCGTCGAGATCGACCCCTGCAGCAACCGGCGCCGCCGCCGCTGCGGTCTCGTTCTGCCGCCGAAGCGCGATCAGCTGATCGGAGGCGTAGGACCAGGAGAGCGAGGCCATGTAGGTGCCCGCAGTCGAGCGCATTTCGAGGTGATAGGTGCGCCGGTCGGTGTTGAT
>JAFAPJ010000499.1 GCA_019247255.1 Methylobacteriaceae bacterium
GCGCTGCTCGGGCCGCTCGCGGCCGATCCGAGCCTGCGGGGCGTTCTGGAGGTGATCGCGCTCGGCCTCGGCGGCATCCGCAAGGGCGAGACCACGCCCACGGATCTGGCCCGTCCGATCGCGCTTCTGGCCCAGACCTTCGAGCGCGTGCTCGCGGGCGATCCGCCGGGCCGGGCCGAGCTCTCGTGGCGCAAGCTCCTTTCGGACAAGGCGGAGGGCGAGCTCGCCGACATCCGGGCGCGGCGCCGGATCGTTCTCGCGCATCCGACGCTCGATTACGGGGCGATCCGCTCGGCCGGCGGCGCGATCGATCTCGTCCGCCAGACGGCGCGCGAGCTCGGCCTCACGCCCGAAAACGGCGTCGCGGTCCGGCTCACAGGCCCCGCGCCGCTGGCGGACGAGGAATTCGCGAGCGTCGCGGACGGCGCGCTCGCGGACGCGCTCCTCACGCTCGCCGCCGTGACCGGGCTTCTCGTGCTCGCGCTTCGCTCGGCCAAGGTGATTCTCGCGGTCCTCGTCACCCTTCTCGTCGGGCTCGCGGTCACGGCGGGGCTCGGCCTCGCCCTCGTCGGCGAGCTCAACCTCATCTCGATTGCATTCACGGTGCTGTTCGTCGGGCTCGGGGTCGATTTCGGCATCCAGGTCTCGATCCGGGTGCGCGCCGAGCTGCACGCGGCTGATGCGGGCGAGCCGCTCGTCGGTCCGCTCCGCCGCGGCGTCCTCGGGGTCGGCGCGTCGCTCCTCCTCGCGGCGATCTCGACGGCCGTCGGCTTCTTCTCGTTCCTGCCGACGAGCTTCCGCGGCGTGTCCGAGCTCGGCCTCATCGCGGGGCTCGGCATGCTGATCGCCTTCGTGGCCAGCGTGACGCTCCTGCCGGCGCTCCTGGTCGTGCTGCGACCGCGGCCTTCGGCGGCCGGCGCGGGCGGCTTCGGGGCACTCGTCGCGGTCGACCGCTGGATCGAGCGGCATCGCCGGCTCGTCCTCGCCGGCACGGGCGTGCTTGTCGCCGCGAGCCTGCCCGCCATGGCCTGGCTCCGCTTCGATTCGGATCCGCTGAACCTGCGCGACCGCGGGGTCGAATCGGTCCGGACCTATCTCGATCTCGCGCGCGACCCCGAGACGTCGCCGAACACGATCGATGTCCTGACGCCGTCGGCCGAGGCGGCCGAGACGCTCGCGAAGCGGCTCGAGGCCCTGCCCGAGGTGTCGCGCGTCCTCACCGTCTCCTCCTTCGTGCCGCCCGACCAGGACGCGAAGCTCGAGCTGATCCAGGACGCGGCCTTCCTGCTCGATGCAACCCTCAATCCGCCGACGGTCGCACCGCCGCCCGACGACGCCCAGAACCGGGCCGCGCTCGGCGCGCTCCGCCGCGAGATCGCCGCGACGCGCGACCCGCTGGGAGCGGCGGCGGAGCCCGCGACCCGCCTCGACCGCGCGCTGGGCGGGCTCGAGGCCGCGACGCCCGACCGGCGCGCCGCGGCGCAAGCCGCCGTGACGGGCGGTCTCGCCCGGCTTCTTGCGCAGCTGCGCGCCGGCATGGGCGCCGAGCCTGTCACCCGCGACGACCTGCCGGGCGAGATCGTGTCCGACTGGATCGCGGCCGACGGTCGGGCGCGCGTCGAGGTCTTCCCCAAGATCGACCGCTCGGGCACGAGCGCGAGCGACGCGGCGCTCGCCAGCTTCGCGAACGCGGTCCGGGAGATCGCGCCCCGCGCGACAGGCGCGCCCGTGACGGGGCGCGAGGCCGAGCGCACGGTCGTGACGTCCTTCGTTCAGGCGGGCGCGGTCGCGCTTCTCGCGATCACGGTCCTGCTCAGCGTCGCGCTGCGCAGCGTGCTCGACGTCGTCCTCACCCTGATCCCGCTCGTCCTGTCGGGTCTCTTCACGCTCGCGCTCTGCGCCGTGCTCGACCTGCCGCTGAATTTCGCCAACATCATCGCGCTGCCGCTGATGTTCGGCGTCGGCGTCGCCTTCCACATCTACTACGTGATCGCCTGGCGGGCGGGCGAACGCGACATGCTGGCCTCGAGCCTCACCCGCGCGATCCTGTTCAGCGCGCTGACGACGGGCGCGGCCTTCGGGAGCCTGTGGCTGTCCCACCACCCGGGAACGGCGAGCATGGGCCGGCTCCTCACGATCTCGCTCGCCTTCACCCTCGCGGCCGCCTTCGTGATCGTGCCGGCCTTCCTCGGGCCGCCGCCGCGCGCGGACCCGCCTTCGTCGCGTTGAGACGGTCCAGCCGGCGCAACCCCAGGCTTCCCCGACCCACATCGACCGCCGGCGGTTCGTCTCCTTAGTGCAATCCTGAAAAGTACAGCGAAATCAGTATGTTTGCGCGCGGCTTCGCTTTTCGCGCCGCCCGCGCCGGGCGGGGTGCGGTGTGTCTTGGCCGCACTATCGGCCGCGCTTGTTATCCGGTCTAGTCGCGCGGAATTCGGCGAACCCGCCGATCCCACCATCCCGCCGTCTGCCTCCCTGTCTCGGAGACGGCCTCCGGCAGAGAGGTTATGCGGATCCGAGCCTCGTCTCCCACCTTGTCGCGTCGCCTCGGTCTCGTTCTGGTCGCCACCGCCGCGCTCGTCGGCGGCTGCAGCACGCATCAGGCGGCCCAGCAATCCTTCGTGGCGGCCTCATCGGCGGTCGCGCCACGTCCTGGTGCGGCCCCGCCCGTGCTCGTCGCGAGCGAACCCGTGACGTCGAGCTTCGTCCCGCCGATTCCGCCCGTGGAGGTGCCGGACCCCAACGAGGAGCGCAACCGCGCGGTCTTCGAGTTCAACGTCGGCTTCAACCAGGCCATTACGCGTCCGATCGCGGCGGCCTACCGGACGATCCTGCCGGGCGTGGTTCGTGAGCGGCTGAACTCGGGCTTCGACAACCTGAACGAGCCGACGATCTTCGTGAACGCGATGCTTCAGGGCCGCTTCAAGGTGGCGGAGATCGCGCTCGCGCGCTTCGTCCTCAATTCCACGATCGGCCTCGGCGGGCTCTTCGACGTCGCGGCCGACAACGGCTTGCCGAAGCAGGTCGCGGATTTCGGCCAGACGCTCTACATCTGGGGCGCCTACGACAGCCCTTACGTGGTGGCCCCGATCTTCGGACCGTCGACGATTCGCGACGGCATCGGCCAGGGCGTCGACGCGGCGGCGAACGCGCCTCTCTACGGCATCGGCGAGGCGAATCGGATCGCGCCCTTCGTGATCGGGGGCGTCAGCGCGCTCGACAAGGTCGGCGACCTCGAGAATGTCGAGGAGACCTCGATCGAGTACTACGTCCGGCTGCGAAACCTCTACTGGCAGCAGCGGCGCTCGGAGCTCCTCGAGGCGATCGGTCGGACGGACCCGTCCGCGCCGACCGCGGCGCCCGCCGGCACCGCCTTCGACCCGGTGCCCGCCCCGATGACGCCGCCGGCCCGCCCCGCCGCTGCCCGGTAGGGAAGCGGCGGTCTCGCTCGGGCCGCGCCCTCAGCTGCCGAGCAGGCGGCTCGTCCGGTCGCGCAGGCTCGCCTCCAGCGCCTCCGGGCCGTTCGAGGCGAGGATCGATTCGAACTCTGCGCGGCGCGCGGCCATCTCGCTGATCGAGCCGTTGAGGCGCACGTCGACCGCGCGGCCGCTCGAGCCCACGACATAGTCGATCGCGGTCGTGCGCCCGCTTTCCTCGCGCACGCGGCTGCGCACGAGGCGACCGCCCGCGACCGGTTCCGCGCTCGGCGAGACCTCGAACTTCTCGCCCGAATAGGTGTCGAGCCGGTTGGCGTAAGTGGCGGCCAGGAAGCTCGCGAAGGCGCGCTGCAGCGCGGCCTGGCGGTTGCCCGGGATGCTCGACCAGCGGGGGCCGACCGCGATGCGGGTCATGGCCGGCACGTCGAAGGTGCGCTGGATCGCCGGCAGGAGCACGCTGTAGCGCGCGCTGGCGCTGCCGCCTCGCTGCATGGTCGACTGGATCGCGCCGTAGAAGGCTTCGATCAGCGCGGTCGCGCCCTCCCGAGCCTCCGCCGGCGCGGGCGCGAGCGGGAACCCGGCCGGCAAGGCCGCGATCCCGAGCGCCGTCGCCGCCCCGAGCGCGATCGTTGAGGTGATGAGCCGTTTCATGTCCTGATCCCGAATGTCGCCCGGATCGACCGTCGGTCCCCCGCCGGTCCGGGCCGTCTCGGCCAGATGGCGGCCCCGATCGGGCAGGTCAACGGGCCGGATCGTCCCGGCCCGCGATGCGACCCCCGGTCGTCACACGAGCATCTTGCCCTCGGCCGAGATGATCGAGCCCAGGTCCTCGGCGCCTGTCTCGCCCAGATAATCGTTCATGATCATCTCGTTATGGGCCTTGCCGGACGGGATCATCGGGAAGCAGTTTTCCGTCTTGTCGACCACGCAATCGAAGATGACGGGCGCGTCGACCGCGATCATCTCGCGGATGGCGTCGTCGAGCTGACCCGGATCGGCGCAGCGGATGCCGACCGCGCCGTAGGCCTCGGCGAGCTTAACGAAATCCGGCAGCGAGGCCGAGTAGCTCTGCGAATAGCGGCCGCCATGCAGGAGCTCCTGCCACTGGCGCACCATGCCCATGTACTCGTTGTTCAGGATGAAGATCTTGACGGGCAGGCGGTACTGCACCGCCGTCGACATCTCCTGCATGTTCATGAGGATGGAGGCTTCGCCCGCGATGTCGACCACGAGCGCGTCGCGGTGGGCGAGCTGCACGCCGATCGCGGCCGGCAGCCCGTAGCCCATCGTGCCGAGGCCGCCAGAGGTCATCCAGCGGTTCGGCTCGTCGAAGCCGAAATACTGGGCGGCCCACATCTGGTGCTGGCCGACCTCGGTCGTCACGAAGACCTCGCGGTCCCGGGTGAGCGCGTGCAGGCGCTGGATCGCGTGCTGCGGCTTGATGACGGAATCGGATGGGCGGTAGCGCAGGCATTGCCGGGCGCGCCAGCCCTCGATCGCGCGCCACCATTCGCCGAGAGCCGGCCGCTCCGTGTCGCCCCGGGTCTCGCGCCAGACCCGGATCATGTCCTCGAGAACGTGGGCGCAATCGCCCACGATGCCGATATCGGCCCGCACGTTCTTCGAGATGGAGGACGGGTCGATGTCGACGTGGATCTTCTTCGAGCCCGGCGAGAAGGCGTCGAGCCGGCCGGTGATCCGGTCGTCGAAGCGCGCCCCGATCGCCAGCATGACGTCGCAGCCATGCATGGCGTTGTTCGCCTCGTAGGTGCCGTGCATCCCGAGCATCCCGAGGAAAGCGGGATCGGAAGCCGGGAAGGCGCCGAGCCCCATCAGGGTCGAGGTGACCGGGAAGCCGGTGAGCCGGACGAGCTCGCGAAGCGCCGCCGTCGCGCGGGGGCCCGAATTGATGACGCCTCCGCCCGTATAGAGGATCGGCCGCTTCGCGCCCGCGAGCAGCGCCACCGCGGCCCGGATCTTCTCTGCGTCGCCTTCGAGCACGGGACGGTAGGTCTTGTGCCCGTTCTCGAGCGGCCGCTCGTAGAGGCCCGACTTGAACTGGATGTCCTTCGGCAAGTCGATGACGACCGGACCCGGCCGGCCGTTCGTCGCGACGTAAAAGGCCTCGTGCAGGATGCGGGGCAGGTCCTCGATCGATTTCACAAGGTAATTGTGCTTCGTGCAGTGGCGCGTGATGCCGACCGTGTCGCATTCCTGGAAGGCGTCGGTCCCGATGAGATGCGTCGGGACCTGGCCGGTGATGCAGACGAGCGGGATCGAATCCATCATCGCGTCGGCGAGGCCCGTGACGGCGTTCGTCGCGCCCGGTCCCGAGGTGACGAGCACCACGCCCGGCCGGCCCGACGAGCGGGCATAGCCCTCGGCGGCGTGGACCGCGCCCTGCTCGTGCCGCACGAGCACGTGCGTGATCGCGGGCTCGTGGAAGAGCGCGTCGTAGATCGGAAGGACCGCGCCGCCCGGATAGCCGAAGATGTGATCGACCTTCTGGTCGCGCAGGGCCCGCACCACCATTTCGGCGCCGGTCATCGTCTCGGCCATCGTCCCCTCCCGTCGGCTCGCGCCGCCTCCGCATCCCGCCCGCGCGCCCGATCGATCGGCCCGTTCGGGCAATAAAAAAGGGCCCCGAGGGACCCTGCATGCGCCATCATCGGAGCTGTCGGGCTCAGGCCCGCCCCGTCGATGGCGCCTCCGGTACGATAAGCGTCGCGCGCGACCCGATCATCATGACGAACAGCGCTAGTTCGGCCCGCATGTCGCGTCAAGGCGAGCGTCGGCTTCGCGTCGACGCGCGGCGGAGGCCCCGCTAAGGTCCTGCCCTGCATCGGAACCGCCCATGAGCGTCATCAACGCCGCCCCCTTCACCACCCGGCCCGAGATCGACGGGACCTTCGGGGTCGTGGCCTCCACCCATTGGATCGCGACGGCGGTCGGGATGGGGATTCTCGAGCGCGGCGGCAACGCCTTCGACGCGGGCGTCGCGACCGCCTTCACGCTGCAGGTCGTCGAGCCGCATCTGAACGGCCCCGGCGGCGACGTCCCGATGCTCGTCCACGACGTCCGGCGCGGGCGGACGGAGGTGATCTGCGGCCAGGGGCCGGCGCCGCAGGCCGCGACGATCGCGCGCTTCCGCGAGCTCGGGCTCGACCTCGTGCCCGGGACCGGGCTCCTCGCCGCCTGCGTGCCCGGCACGTTCGACGCCTACATGCTGCTCCTGCGCGATTACGGCACGATGCGGCTGCGCGACATGTTGGCGGCCGCGATCGGCTATGCCCGCCACGGCTTTCCGCTCGTCGAGCGGATCCCCGGGACGATCCGGACCGTGGAGGCGCTCTTTCGCGAGCATTGGCCGAGTTCGGCCGCGATCTTTCTGCCGGGCGGCGACGTCCCGCGCCCGGGCGATCTCTTCCGCAACGAGGCGCTGGCCGCGACATACGAGCGGCTTCTCGGGGAGGCCGAAGCCGGCGGCGGCGGGCGCGAGGCCGAGATCGAGCGCGCGCGCCGGGTCTGGCGGGAGGGCTTCGTCGCGGAGGCGATCGACCGGTTCTCCCGCCATCAGGCCGTGATGGACGTCTCGGGCCGCCCGCATGCGGGGCTCCTCACGGGCGAGGACATCGCGCGCTGGGAAGCCAGCGTCGAGGCGCCGATCTCCTACGATTACGGCCGCTACACCGTCTGCAAGGCGGGACCGTGGACGCAGGGCCTCGCCACGCTCCAGCAGCTCGCGCTGCTGCGCGGCTTCGCGCTCGACGGTCTCGACCCGAAGGGGCCGGACTTCATTCATCTGCAGGTCGAGGCCGCGAAACTCGCCTTCGCGGATCGCGACACGTTCTACGGCGATCCGGATTTCGCCGCGG
>JAFAPJ010000502.1 GCA_019247255.1 Methylobacteriaceae bacterium
TTGAGCAGGCCCCCTCCCTAGGTTCCGCGCGCTCTTCATAGAGCCGACGTGAAGTTTCGCCGACCGGCAACGGCCGGAGGTCAACGCCCGACAGCGCGATGCGCCCTCGGGCGCCATAGGTGTTTGGGCTTTCTGCTCCCTCTCCCCGGAGGGGAGAGGGCCGGGGTGAGGGGGTTCCCACACCGCCGGCTTGTTTAGGAACCCCCTCACCCGACCGCCTACGGCGGTCGACCTCTCCCCTCCGGGGAGAGGTAAAGAACTGAGAGTCGCGGCTAAGTAACTGAGATCGGGTTTTTGTAGCGATGTTCGACAGCCTGTCGGAAAGGCTCGGCGGCATTCTCGACCGCCTGACGCGGCGCGGCGCGCTCACCTCGGGCGACGTGGACGCGGCGCTGCGCGAGGTGCGGCGCGCGCTGCTCGAAGCCGATGTGGCGCTTGATGTCGCGCGCTCGTTTGTCGACAAGGTGCGCGAGCGGGCGGTCGGCGTCGAAGTGCTGCGCTCGGTGACGCCCGGCCAGATGGTCGTGAAGATCGTGCACGACCAGCTCGTCGAGATGCTGGGCTCGGACGCCGCGTCGATCGATCTCAACGCCGTGCCGCCGGTCCCGGTCCTCATGGTCGGCCTGCAGGGCTCGGGCAAGACGACCACGACCGCGAAGATCGCCAAGCGCCTCGCCGACCGGCAGGGCCGGCGCGTCCTCATGGCTTCGCTCGACACCCGCCGGCCGGCCGCGATGGAGCAGCTCGCGGTGCTAGGCCGGCAGGTCGGCGTCGACACCCTTCCGATCGTCGCGGGCCAGTCGACCGTACAGATCGCGCGGCGCGCCATGGAAGCGGCGCGGCTCGGCGGCTTCGATGTCGTCATGCTCGACACCGCCGGCCGCGTGACGGTCGACGAGGCGCTCATGACGGAGGCCGCGGAGGTCAAGGCCGCGACGGACGCGCACGAGGTCCTGCTCGTCGCGGACGCCCTGACCGGCCAGGACGCCGTCACGACCGCGCGCGCCTTCGACGGCCGGATCGGGATCACCGGCATCGTGCTGACCCGCATGGACGGCGACGCCCGGGGCGGCGCCGCGCTCTCCATGCGGGCCGTCACCGGCCGCCCGATCAAGCTCGTCGGCACCGGCGAGAAGGTGGACGCGCTCGAGGAGTTTCACCCCGGCCGGGTCGCCAACCGCATCCTCGGCATGGGCGATGTCGTCAGCCTCGTCGAGCGGGCGGCCGAGACGATCGACGCCGCCAAGGCGCAGAAGATCGCCGACAAGATGCGTCGGGGGAAGTTCGACCTCGACGACCTGTCCGAGCAGCTCGCGCAGGTCGAGCGCATGGGCGGCATGGGCGGGGTCATGGGCATGCTGCCCGGCATCGCCAAGCTGAAGGGCCAGATCGCGGAAGCCGGGCTCGGCGACGGGATGGTGAAGCGTCAGCGCGCCATCATCTCGTCCATGACAAAGGCCGAGCGGGCCAATCCCGACCTCCTCAAGGCCTCGCGCAAGAAACGGGTCGCGGCCGGGTCCGGCACGAAGGTCGAGGAGATCAACAAGCTCCTCAAGATGCATCGCCAGATGGCCGACGTGATGAAGATGATGGGCGGCGGCAAGGCGAAGGGGATCGGCGTGGCGCTCGGCAACATGATGGGGCTCGGCAAGGGCTTCGGCGCCGGCATGGGCGGCATGCCCCAGCCGAGCCCGGAGCAGATCGCGGCCTTGCAGCAGCAGATGGGCAAGGGCGGCTTACCGGGCGGCGGTCTTCCGGGCGGCGGCCTGCCGGGCCTGCCGGGCGGCGGCGGGCCGGGCGGGATGCCTTCGCTCCCGGGCCTCGGCGGCGGCAAGGGTTTCCCGGGCCTCCCCGGCCTGGGTGGCCCGAAGCTGCCGCCCGGCTTCCCGTTCGGAGGCAAGAAGAAGTAGCGCGGCGCCGTCATGGCCGGGCTCGTCCCGGCCATGACGGCGCGCGACGTCGTGAGCTTGATCGAGTTGGCCGGGATACGCCCGGCCATGGCACCCTTCAAACCTGGAGTAACCGATGTCCCTCAAGATCCGTCTCGCCCGCGCGGGCGCCAAGAAGCGGCCCTATTACCGCATCGTCGTCGCGGATTCCCGCGCCCCGCGCGACGGCCGCTTCATCGAGAAGATCGGAGCCTACGACCCGATGCGCGCCAAGGACGACCCGACCCGCGTCACGCTCGAGACCGAGAAGGTCCAGGCCTGGCTCACCAAGGGCGCCCAGCCGACCGACCGCGTGCTGCGCTTCCTCGACGCGGCCGGCCTCATGAAGCGCCAGCCCCGCAACAACCCCGAGAAGGCCGAGCCCGGCAAGAAGGCCCAGGAGCGCGCCGCCGAGCGGGCCAAGAAGGCCGGCGGCGACGAGGCCGCGGCCTAAGCGGCTCGCCCATGCGGCGTGGCGGACGCCCTCGCGGCCCGGTCTCCAGGCCCCCGGCCTCGCCGGCCGCGCGCGCCCCCCGTCCGCCGACCCCCACGATCGGGCGCGATCCGCCGCCCGGCCACGTGCTGCTGGGCGAGATCGGCCGCGCGCACGGGCTGCGCGGCGAGGTGCGGCTGCGCGCCTTCACGGCCGACCCGCTCGCCATCGCGAGCTACGGCCCGTTTCTCGCGGGCGACGGCCGCAGCCTCGCGATCGAGGCCGTGCGACACGCCCCCGGCGACGCCGCCGACATGCTGGTGGCGCGGCTCGCCGACGTGACGACCCGCGAGGCCGCCGAGGCCTTGAACCGCCTCGCGCTCTTCGTCCCGCGCGAGCGGCTCGGCGACACCGCGGAGGAGGACGAGTTCTTCCTCGCCGACCTCATCGGCTTGACGGTCGAGGACGAGGCCGGAGAACCCCAGGGCCGGGTCGCGGCCGTGCCGAATTACGGCGGCGGCGACCTTCTCGAGATCGCGCCCGCGGACGGGAGCGGAGCCGCCCGGCTGCTGCCCTTCACGAAGGCCTGCGTGCCGCTCGTCGACGTGGCGGGCAAGCGGATCGTCGTGCGCTTTCCGGCCGAAACGGAGGCGAAGCCGGACTCACCCGAGGCGTGACGGACGCGCCCGAAGGCGGGCTCCGCTCGGTCGCGATCGCGGTCCGGCTCGAGCCGCCGACGAGCGCGGCCGCCCGGGATTGCCTCGCACGCTACTTCGCCGAGCTCGCCTCCCGGTTCGACCTCGGCTTCGACCCGGCCCGCAGCAACCCGGCCGACCCCGCGGACCTGATCCCGCCGGCCGGCGCGTTCGTGGTCGCCTGGCTCGAAGGCGCTCCCGTCGGCTGCGGCGCCCTCAAGGTGACGGGCGGAGAACCCGGCAACGCGATCGGCGAGGTGAAGCGCATGTGGACCGCGCCGAACGCCCGCGGCCTCGGCGTCGCGCGCGCGATCCTCGCCCGGCTCGAGACGGAAGCGCGTGATCTCGGCGTCCGGCGGCTGCGGCTCGAGACGAACAGGGCGCTCGTCGAGGCGCAGGCGCTCTACCGCGCGGCCGGCTACCGCGAGGTCGCCCCGTTCAACGCCGAACCCTACGCGCACCACTGGTTCGAGAAGGCGCTCGCGGAGTGAGCGCACCCTTCGGCGCGCGCGGCCGCCGTGACGCGACGATCTCGTAGGAAGTCCGCACGTGGTCGAGCAGCTCCTCGTCCGTCAATCCGGGCGAGCCGTGCTGCTGAATCCAGCTCAGTCCGCGGGAGGCGAGATAGGGCGCGGGGCGCAGGCCGGGGCGATCCTTCAGGGCCTCGAACGCGATCGGGCTCGCCTTGAAGGTGACGCCGACATCGCCGCCATTCCAGCCTCCGACGGCGAAGATCTTGCCGCCGACCTTCCAGACATGGGCGCCGCCCCACTGGCTGACGTAGCTCGCCCCGGGCAGCTTGGCGCAGAACGCGTTGAGCTCGTCGTAGGTCATCCGGCCCTCTCGGGCGCGGCGTCGCGAGGGACGTCGAGCGCGCGGGCAAGCTCGGCGAAGCTCGCGCTCGCCCGGCGCAGGGCCGCGGCCGGATCGTCGGCCTGGGCGATCCAGGTCGCGGCCTCGTTCAGCGCGCCGTTGAGGAGAACCGTCATGGCCTCAACGTCGAAGCGCCCGCCGCCCTGCTCGCGATCGAGCGCGGCGAGCGAGCGCCGCAGACGGAAGGTGGCGTTGCGTTCGTCCGCGAGCCGCCACGCCTCGAGGCCGAGCACGGCGGGCGCGTCCCTGAGCACGATCTGACGGATGTCGGGCTCGCAGGCCATCTCGAGGAAGGCGCGGCACCCCGCCATGATCTGCGGCCGAAGCCCGGTGTGAGCCGCGCCCGCCGCTTCGATGCGCGCGCCGATCTCGGCCTGGATCTGCAGGAAGACCGCCTCGAACAGGGCGTCCTTCCCCTTGAAATGGTGGTAGAGCGCGCCCCTCGTCACTTCCGCGGCAGCCGCCACGTCCTCCGTCGCGGTCCGCGCGTAGCCGCGCTCGGCGAAGAGGCGGCGCGCGACGGCGATCAGCCGCGCGGTCGTCGCCTCCGTCCGGCGCGCGTTCGGGATGCGTGACGCTGCGGCGCCCATCGCGCGTCACTCGAACCGGGCGTACCAGCCGGGCTCGGGCTCGATCGGCTGGACGACGTCGACATAGGTCCCGCCCGGGTCGCGCACCACGAACCGGCGCTGCCCCCAGGGCTCGTCGCGCGGTCCGTGCACGATCGGCACGCCGTCCGCGAGAAGCCGGGCGTGGAGGGCGTTCACGTCCGCGGACTGGATGGTCAGCATGAGGCCGTCGCCGGCCGCGGCTCGCTGCGGGACCACGCCGAAGGGATGGTCGGCCGGCATGAAGGCGAGGCTGAAGCGTCGGCCATCGTGCTCCGGGCTCATGAGCTGGGCGTAGACCTTCGAGACGAACACCGGCGTGAAGCCGAAATGGCGCTCATAGAAGCCCCGGCTCGCCGTCACGTCGTCGGCGATCAGCAGGAGGAACACGTCCTCGATCCTCGGCCCCATCGCGATCGCCCCCTGCGCAGGCCACCCTCACGATCACCCGCGCCGCTTACATACATACGGACTGTATGTTTATAGGCAAGGTCGGTTCGTAGGTGAGGCGGCTCAGCTCACGGTCGGTCGAGCCGACGCGCGTCCGACAGCCCTCGCGGCTATCGTCGCGCGCGGGTCGCCTCGTCGCGGCAGGGCCGAATGGCGGCCGGGTCGGGGCGCGCGTCCGGGGCCGGCGCGGCGAAGATCGCGAGGTAGCCGCTTCCGCCCGTGAGCGTGTGGAAGCCCGTCTCGCGATAGCCCGCGGCGGCGAGCTCGCAGCGCAGGAGCGCCGGCGGGGTGCCGTGCCGGGACGGGATGTCGTCCGCGTCCACGATCCCGACCCGACCGCCGCCTGTCAGGGCGGGCCCGAGATTGTCCAGAAGCCCGAAGGGTTGGGCGATCTCGTGGTACATGTGGATGAGGATCGCGACGTCGACGGAGCCCGGCGGCAGGCGCGGATCATGCGCCTCTCCGAGCCCGATCGAGACGTTCGCGAGCCGGCGGGACGCGACCGCCCGCTGAAGCTCGGCGAGATAGGCGGGCGTCACGTCCTGCGCGAGGACGCGACCGTCCGGGCCGACCATCGGCGCGAGCCGCAGCGTGTAGTAGCCGGCGCCGGCCCCGATATCCGCGACCGTCTCGCCGGGCTTGATGCCGAGAAGGCGAGCGACCTGCCCGACCTCGTTCGCCCGGTCGCGATCGGCGTCGCTCATCCAGCGCGGGGAGATGATCTCGGCGACCGGCCGGTCGGGCGGCGGATAGGCCGAGGCTGGACGGCCCGGCGGTCCGAGCGGCTCGAGCGCCCGGGCGGGCGCGACGCTCGCGAGGCAGAGGAAGGCGAGGAGAAGAAGCCGCATGGCCCTGCCTAACCCGTCCGGCGCCGGCGCGGGAGCCGGCAGATTGACCGAGGCGAGGCCGGGCGGCATCCCGTGCCGTCGCAGGTCGCGTCATCCTGGCGCTGGACGGCGGGGGCCGCGACGGATCACGGTGCGCGGATGGTGGACCGTCTGACCGATCGCAGCCGCCCGGTCCCGGGTGGCGCAGGGGCTGGCCCGGCCGTCCTGACCGACCAC
>JAFAPJ010000504.1 GCA_019247255.1 Methylobacteriaceae bacterium
CGGGCCCCAGCCGGTGCGCTTGCCGACGCAGCCCGAATCCTCGAGCGACGTCAGGAAGGCGTGGCTCACGAACGGGTTGTGGCTCTCGCCCGCGACGGGCTGCGACGTCGCCAGCCGGTCCCAATCGGCGGCCGGCACGCTCCCGAGCCCGGTCGCGACCTCGACCGTGAGGGCGCCGAGGTCGGGCCCGACCTCAGCCAGGGATGAAGCCTTCGAAGACGATCTGGTCCGCATGGGCCCGGGCCGCGGCGGCCTCGGCCTCGCTCCGGATCGTCCAGGTCATGACCGGGCGACCTCCGAGCCGCCGCGCCAGGAAAGGCGGGCCGTCCGGCAGGTCGCGGTGATTCCAGGACAGGAAGTCGGGCAGCGTATCCTCCCAGTGCAGGAGCTCGGCCAGGCTGCGGCGGAGCTCCGCCGGCAGCTTCTGCCATTCCGCGCCCGCATGGGTCGATTCTGCGACGATGCCGCGGGGGAGGGCAGGGGCGAGCCGTCTCACCGCGCTCACGATCGTGGGATCGAAGCTTTTGACCGCGACCGGCGCCCCGTCCCGCGCCGCCACGACCTCGACGACGCGCCTCACGAGCCGCTCGTCGCCCGCGAAGCGGCTCTTCACCTCGACGACGACCGGGACGCGGCCGCCGACCGCATCGAGAAAGGCCGCGAGCGCCGGGATGCGCTCATCGCTTCCCTGCACGCGCAGCATCTCGAGCGCGGCCGAGTCCCGCTCGCCGACGAGGCCCGCCTCGCCGGTCAGCCGCTCGAGCGCGTGGTCGTGGACGACCATCGCCTCGCCGTCGCGCGAGAGCTGGACGTCGCATTCGATCGCAAAGCCGCCCGCGACGGCGGCGAGCGCCGCCCCGATGGTGTTCTCCGGACGGCCGGCGGCGCGGTCGTGCAGCCCGCGATGCGCGATCGGGCGGGCGGTCAGCCAGGCGGGCGCGGTCACCCGACCTCGAAGATCGCCTCGACCTCGACGGAGGCGCCCATCGGCAGGGCCGCGACGCCGATCGTCGTGCGGGCGTGGCGGCCCTTGTCGCCGAAGACCTCGACCATGAGGTCGGAGGCGCCGTTCATGGCGGCGGCCTGGCCGGTATACTCGGGAGTCGACGAGATGAAGCCGCCGAGCCGGACGCAGCGCACCACGCGGTCGAGATCGCCGATGGCTGCCTTCACCTGCGCGATGACGTTGATGGCGCAGAGCCGCGCGGCCGCCTTCGCGGTCTCGGCCGAGACCTCGGCGCCGACCCGGCCAACATGCTCGGCCGCGAGCTTGCCGTCGGGCCCGAGGCAGATCTGCCCCGAGACCACCAGGAGGCTGCCGCTCCTCACGGTCGGCACGTAGTTCGCGACCGGCGCTCCCGGGGTCGGCAGCGTGATCCCGAGGCTCTGAAGCTTCGCGTCGATCGTGCCCATTGGTTCTCTTTCCGTCGTCGGGCGCCCTTGTCTCCGATGGCCGCCGCGGCGGCAACCCGTTCGTTGCCGGTGAGCCCCGCGCTCCCTAATTGTGCGGGGCCGCCCGGAGCCTCGATGCCTTCCTCCCGCCTCATGTTCGTCGCGCTCGCCTGCGCGCTCGCCTCCCCGGCTTCCGCCGAGGGCGAGGCGCCCGTCCGGCTCGCGCCCCACCGCGTCGTCTACGACCTGACGCTCGACATGAGCCGTGGCGCCCGCACCATCGAGGGCGGGCGCGGGCGGATCGCCTTCGAGCTCACGGGCAACCCGTGCGAGGGATACAACCTGAACTACCGCCAGGTGACCGTGCTCGAGAGCTCGGAGACGGGCACGAAGATGTCCGACCTGCGCTCGACGAACCGGGAGAGCGGCGACGGCGCGACCTTTCGGTTCCGCAACGACACGCGCGGCCCCGGCGAGCCGAGCCTGGTCGAAGGGGAGGCGGAGCGGGACGGCGCCCGCGCCCTGACGGTCCGCCTCAAGCGGCCGAAGCGCGACACGCTCGAGGTCGAGGGCGAGGTGGTGTTCCCGAACACGCAGATGCGGGACCTCATCGCGGCCGCGCGGGCCGGGAAGACCACGCTTGCCGAGCGGCTCTTCGACGGCTCCGACGACGGCCGGAAGGCGTACGAGACGCTCGCGGTCATCGGCAAGCGCATCGAGTCGGGCGCCGGCGAGGATCTGGAGGAGGCGGCGCGCCAGCCGGGTCTGCGCGCTCTCGCCCGCTGGCCCGTGACGCTGAGCTACTTCAACCCTGGGCGCAACGACGCGGCGCCCGCCTACGTGCTCGGCTTCGAGGTCTACGAGAACGGGGTCAGCCGCGCGCTCAGGCTCGATTACGGCGATTTCGCCTTCCGAGGCGAGATGAAGCGGCTCGACCTCCTCCCGGATCGGGCTTGCGGCAAGTAGGGTCGTGGCGGGCGACCTGGCCAGGAGGTCCATTCGATGACGAAGGCTTCGCTTCCCGCATGGGTGATGGCGGCGGCGCTTCTCGCCTGCGTGCCCGCCACCGGACAGACCCCGCCGCGGCCGGCCGCTCCGTCCCAGCAGCCGGCCTCTCCGCCCTCGCCGCCGGCCACCCCGGCGAGCCCGCCCACGGCAGCGGCTCCGCCTGCGCCGTCTCCCGCACCGGGTCCCAGTCCGGCCGCGGCTCCGGCCGCGCGGCCGACGGCCGCCGCACCGGCTCGTCCGGCGCCGGCTCCGACCGCCGCCCCACGACGCCTCCCGCGCAGCTTCCAGCAATGCACCCGCGAGGCGCGCAAGCGCGGCTATTCGGGCGCGGATCGCCGGCATTTCGTGATCCGCTGCCAGCTCGGCTACGGACGGGCGCTCTTCCGCCGACGCGGGCCCGCCTCCGCGCGCTCCGCCGCGCCGGCGAACCCCTCGCAGGCGCCCGCCCAGGCGGCGGATGGCGACGAGTTCTAGCCGATGCGCCTCGTCGTGCTCGACGTCGACGGGACGCTCGTCGACAGCCAGGCGCTCATCGTCGCCGCCCAGCGCGAGGCCTTCGCGCGATGCGGCTTGCCGGCGCCGACGCGGGAGCGCTCGCTCTCGATCGTCGGCCTGTCGCTCCGCGAGGCCTTCACGGCGCTCGTCGGCCCGGACGGACCGGTCGAGGCGCTGGCGGAGGCCTATCGCGAAGCCTTCGGCCGGCTCCGGGCCGATCAGAGCCTGGAGGAACCGCTGTTTCCGGGCGCCGCGGCGCTCGTCGCGCGCCTGTCCCGCCGGCCGGACGTGCTTCTCGGCATCGCGACCGGCAAGTCTCGCCGGGGCGTGGCTCATCTCCTCGCCCGCGAAGGCTGGGAGCCGCTCTTCGCCACGATCCAGACCGCCGACGACGCGCCCTCAAAGCCCGACCCGACCATGCTGCGCCAGGCGATGCGGGAAACCGGCTGCGCGCCGGGCGAGACCGCGATGGTGGGCGATACGAGCTTCGACATGGCGATGGCGCGCGGCGCCGGAATCCGGGCGATCGGCGTCGCCTGGGGCTACCACCCCCGCGCGGCGCTCCTCGAGGCGGGCGCGGACCTCGTGATCGACCGCTTCGAGGCGCTGGACGTCGCCGCGGGCCTCGCGTCTCGGCCCGAGACGGCCGATGCCTGACGGGGCGGACGCGACCGCCGCGACCCGCCGCTTCTACGGCGAGGCCGGGATCCGGCCGGAGGAGGGCGGCTTCGGGCTCGTTCTCGACGGCCGCCCGGCCCGCACGCCAGGCCGCCGGCCCCTGACGCTCCCGACCGAAGCCCTCGGCCAGGCTGTCGCGGCCGAGTGGGCCGGGCAGGGCCCGACGATCGACCCGCGCACCATGCCGCTGACGCGGCTCGCGAATTCCGCGATCGACGGCGTCGCCCGCGAGGTCGCCGCGGTTCAGGCGGACATCGTCCGCTACGCGGGCTCGGACCTCGTGGCCTACCGGGCGGGCGAGCCCGAGCCGCTCGTCGCGATGCAGGCCACGGCCTGGGACCCCGTTCTCGATTGGGCCCGCGAAGCGCTCGGCGCCCGCTTCGTGCTGAGCCAAGGCGTGATGTTCGTCGAGCAGCCGCCGGCGGCGCTCGATCGCGTCCGGGCGGCCGTCGAGGCGGACAGCTCGCCATTCCGGCTCGCGGCCCTGCACGTCCTGACGACGCTGACGGGCTCCGTCCTGATCGCGCTGATGCACGCGAGCGGCGCGCTCGACGCGGACGCGGCCTGGGCCGCCGCCCATGTCGACGAGACCTTCCAGGAAAGCCGCTGGGGCACCGACGGGGAGGCCGCTCTGCGCCGCGCCGCGCGGGAAGCGGAGTTCCGCGCCGCGTCGCGGTTTTCAAAGCTGGCGCGATGATGAGCGCCAGACAAGTGAAAGCCGTTCATTACTTCAGATGACCTGGCGCATCCCTCTGATACGGTGAGCCATCGATTCCATGACGTAGCGCGCGAAGTAGGGCACCTCGTCAACCATGAAGTAGAACTTGCGGCGGTCTATCGCCGAAAGCAACGCAGTTTCGGCGACCCGTGCAGTTGATGTACGCGGTCGCCCATCCACGACCGACATGAAGCCAAGTGCCTCGCCTGCTTGGCAGGTGTCGATGGTCTTACCATGGATAAGTATCTCAATCTTGCCGCTTTGAACGACATACATGCACTCGACGGGATCTCCCTCCTGAAATACGGTAGCCCCAGCCGGAAAGGTGAGATTTACTCCCGAGGCTAGCGCAAAGGACCGCATGTCGATGGTTTGAGGGTCCGAAGTCATGGTCCCGCCCTGTGTGCTCAGCCTCTCGTCACATAATTGTAACATGAACGAAGCACCGCTGTCGCAGTCTTCTTCGCGCGTTACAGGGCGGCGGTACGGGCGGGCAGTCTTCAGTGCGGGCGTGTTGCAAGCAATTGCCGCTCAGGGACTCGACCCATCAGCCCCCGACGAAGCGGGGCGACAACAAATCTGTCGGCTGCGGCGGGTCGCCGGCCTTAGAGCACGCCGATCCGGCTATGACCTGACGGCGCCCGGGGAGAGTCGTGACGCATGTTCGGCCGCGAGAACCGCGACGATCGTCCGACGGCATCACTGCATTGACGGCAAGGATGCAAGTTGCCGCGAAGGTCGGCGGAGTGCCGACGTCGGTCCCTCGAGTTCGATGGACCAGACGGTTTACACGCTCAGCAAGCTCGCCAGCGCCGAGGCCTCGCAGAGCGTGCAGAGGCTGATGAGCGAGGCCGCGAAGAAGGGGAAGCGGTAGTCGATCCCGAGCTCGGCCTGCTCGGTGCGGATGGTGGAGTGAGAGTTCCGGGTAACCATGGCGACCTCCGTCTCGATCACCCCGTCACCATGCGCCTTCGCTCCGCACCCCGGTGTGCGCCGACGCACGCGTCCCGCGCCGGTTTGACCGTCCGGGGCGCCATGCTACGGCGCGCCCCGACGGCAAAGGTTCGGGGTCCATGGACGACATGCTCGCGCTCCTCGCGGAGCGCCGCGACAAGGCTCGGCTCGGGGGAGGGGAGCGGCGCATCGAGGCGCAGCACGCCCGGGGCAAGCTGACCGCGCGCGAGCGGATCGACCTCCTGCTCGACCACGGCTCCTTCGAGGAGTTCGACACCTTCGTGCAGCACGGCTGCACGGATTTCGGCATGGCCGAGAACCGAGTCCCGGGCGACGGCGTCGTGACCGGCTGGGGCACGGTCAACGGCCGCACGGTCTTCGTGTTCTCCAAGGACTTCACGGTGTTCGGCGGCTCGCTCTCGGAGGCGCATGCCCGCAAGATCACCAAGGTGCAGGACATGGCCTTGAAGGCGAGGGCGCCGATCATCGGGCTCTTCGATGCCGGCGGCGCCCGCATCCAGGAAGGCGTCGCCTCGCTCGCCGGCTACGGCGACGTGTTCTTCCGCAATGTCCAGGCCTCCGGCGTCATCCCGCAGATCTCGCTCATCATGGGGCCGTGCGCGGGCGGCGACGTCTATTCGCCCGCGATGACGGATTTCATCTTCATGGTGCGGGACACGAGCTACATGTTCGTGACCGGGCCTGAGGTCGTGAAGACCGTCACGAACGAGGTCGTGACCGCCGAGGAGCTCGGCGGCGCGAAGGTCCACACGACCCGCTCCTCCATCGCGGACGGGGCCTACGACAACGACGTCGAGGCGCTCCTCCAGATGCGCCGGCTCCTCGACTTTCTGCCCGCCTGCAACACCTCGGGCGTGCCGCAATGGGAAAGCTTTGACGATCCGGTCCGCGACGACCCCTCGCTCGACACGCTCGTCCCGGCGAACCCGAACAAGCCCTACGACATGAAGGAGCTGATCCTGAAGGTCGTGGACGAGGGCGACTTCTTTGAGATCCAGGGCGCCTTCGCCAAGAACATCGTCACGGGCTTCGGCCGGATCGAGGGCCGGACGGTCGGAATCGTGGCGAACCAGCCGATGGTGCTCGCCGGCGTCCTCGACGCGGACGCCTCGCGCAAGGCCGCGCGGTTCGTGCGCTTCTGCGACGCGTTCGAGATTCCGATCGTCACCTTCGTGGACGTGCCGGGCTTCCTGCCCGGGACCGCCCAGGAATATGGTGGGCTCATCAAGCACGGCGCGAAGCTGCTCTACGCCTTCACGGAGGCGACGGTGCCGCTCGTGACCGTTATCACCCGCAAGGCCTTCGGCGGCGCCTACGTGGTCATGGCGTCCAAGCATGTCGGGGGCGACATCAACTACGCCTGGCCGACCGCGCAGATCGCCGTCATGGGCGCCAAGGGCGCGGTTGAAA
>JAFAPJ010000515.1 GCA_019247255.1 Methylobacteriaceae bacterium
CTTGCCCCGATCCGCGCTAGCGAACCGTCCGATGAGCCGCCTCGACAACGAACGCATCGTCCGCGCCCCGACCGGACCCGCCCTCAGCGCCAAGAGCTGGCTGACCGAGGCGCCGCTCCGCATGCTCATGAACAACCTCGACCCGGGCGTCGCCGAGCGGCCAGGCGAGCTCGTCGTCTATGGCGGAATCGGGCGGGCGGCCCGCGACTGGGAGAGCTTCGACCGGATCGTCGCGGCGCTCCGCCGGCTCGAGGGCGACGAGACGCTTCTCGTCCAATCGGGCAAGCCCGTCGGCGTCTTTCGCACCCATCCGGACGCCCCGCGCGTCCTCATCGCGAATTCGAACCTCGTCCCGCGCTGGGCGACCTGGGACCATTTCAACGAGCTCGATCGGCGCGGCCTCATGATGTACGGCCAGATGACCGCCGGGTCCTGGATCTACATCGGCACGCAGGGCATCGTTCAGGGCACCTACGAGACCTTCGTGGAGGTCGGCCGGCGCCATTACGGCGGCGACCTCGCGGGCCGCTGGATCCTGACCGCGGGCCTCGGCGGGATGGGCGGCGCGCAGCCGCTCGCCGCCACGATGGCCGGCGCCTCCTGCCTCGCGGTGGAGTGCCAACCCTCGCGCATCGAGATGCGGCTGCGGACGCGCTATCTCGACCGGCGGGCCGAGACGCTCGATGAGGCGCTCGCGATCATCGAGGAATCGTGCCGCGAGAAGCGGCCCGTGTCGGTCGGGCTCCTCGGCAACGCGGCCGAGATCTTCCCGGAAATCCACGCCCGCGGCATCCGGCCGGACGTCGTGACCGACCAGACCTCGGCCCACGACCCGATCAACGGCTACCTGCCGAAAGGCTGGACGCTCGCGCAATGGGAGGAGAAGCGCGAGCGCGACCCGAAGGCGGTCGAGGCCGCCTCGCGGCCCTCCATGGCCCAGCATGTGCGGGCGATGCTCGCCTTCCATCGCGCCGGCGTGCCGACCCTCGATTACGGCAACAACATCCGCCAGGTCGCCCAGGAGGAGGGCGTCGCCGACGCATTCGCGTTCCCGGGCTTCGTCCCGGCCTATATCCGGCCGCTCTTCTGCCGCGGCATCGGGCCGTTCCGCTGGGCCGCGCTCTCCGGCGACCCCGAGGACATCTACCGGACCGACGCCCGGGTGAAGGAGCTCCTGCCCGACAACGCCCATCTCCACCGCTGGCTCGACATGGCGCGCGAACGCATCGCCTTCCAGGGCCTGCCGGCGCGCATCTGCTGGGTCGGGCTCGGCGACCGGCACCGGCTCGGCCTCGCCTTCAACGAGATGGTGGCCCGGGGCGAGCTGATGGCGCCGATCGTGATCGGCCGGGACCACCTCGATTCGGGCTCGGTCGCGTCGCCGAACCGCGAGACCGAGGCCATGCGGGACGGCTCGGACGCGGTCTCGGACTGGCCGCTCCTCAACGCGCTCCTCAACTGCGCCTCCGGCGCGACCTGGGTGTCGCTGCACCATGGCGGCGGGGTCGGGATGGGGTTTTCGCAGCATGCCGGCATGGTGATCGTGGCAGACGGGACGCCCGACGCCGCACGTCGGCTCGAGCGCGTGCTCTGGAACGACCCGGCGACCGGCGTTATGCGCCATGCCGATGCCGGCTACGAGACCGCGGTCGATTGCGCCCGGGAACACGGGCTCGACCTGCCGGGGCTTGCCTGACGCCGACGCGGGCCGTCGCCCCGCAGGGTTGACGCTGCCCGGCTCACTTCGGAGAAGCGCCCCGCCGGCCCGCAGGGCGGAGCCGGGCTTGCCCGGCCGATGCTCTTCAACTCGTTTCCCTTCCTGCTCGCGTTCCTGCCCGCCGCCCTCCTGACCCACTGGGCGGTCGAGCGGGCGCGCCCGGACCTGCGCGTGCCGGTCCTCGTGCTCCTCTCGGCCGTCTTCTACGGCTGGTGGGATGTCCGCTTCCTGCCGGTCCTCGCGGCCTCAATCGTCGTGAACTGGCTCGTCGCAGAGCTCTTCCTGGCGCGCCGGCCCGCCTGGCTCATCCCGGCGGCGCTCGGCGCCAATCTCGGGCTGCTCGGCGTCTTCAAATACGCGGCCTTCGCGGTCTCGCTCCTCGACCTCTTGCCGGGACTCGATCTCGCCCGGCCCTCGGTCGCGCTGCCGCTCGGCATCTCCTTCTTCACGTTCCACCACGTGATGTATCTCGTCGACCTCCGGGCCGGGCGTGCCCCGCGCTACGGCCTTCTCGACTACGCCTTCTACATCGCGTTCTTCCCGCAGGTGCTCGCCGGCCCCCTCGTGCGCTGGCGCGAGGTGATGCCTCAGCTCGCGGAGCGCCCCTACGCGCGGCCCGACGCGTCCGAGCGGATCGCCCGCGGCATCATGCTCTTCACCGTCGGGCTCCTGAAGAAGGTGTTCCTCGGCGACCCGCTCGCGACCTACGTGAACCCGATCTTCGCGGCCGCCGCCGACGGCAAGGCCGTCACGGTGCTCGACGCCTGGCAGGCGACGCTCGGCTTCACCCTCCAGATCTATTTCGACTTCTCCGGCTACACCGACATGGCGCTCGGCCTCGCGCTCCTGTTCGGGATCGTGCTGCCGCAGAACTTCGACGCGCCGTACCGGGCGACCTCGCTCCAGGATTTCTGGCGGCGCTGGCACATGACCCTGTCGCGCTTCCTGCGCGACTATCTCTACATCCCGCTCGGCGGCAGCCGCCGCGGCCTCGGCGTGCAGCTCTTCGCCCTTCTGACGACCATGGCGCTGGGCGGCCTGTCGCATGGGGCGG
>JAFAPJ010000137.1 GCA_019247255.1 Methylobacteriaceae bacterium
TTCGGGGACGGCCAGCATCCGGGCGATCTTGGCCACCTGCTCCGGCTGCAAGTCGCCGTCCTCGATGGCCTGCATCTGGCCCTTGAGGCGGCGCAGGTTGAAGAACAGCTTCTTCTGCGCGGCCGTGGTGCCCATCTTCACGAGCGACCACGAGTGCAGGATGTATTCCTGGATAGCGGCCCTGATCCACCACATGGCGTAGGTCGCCAGCCGAAAGCCGCGGTCCGGGTCGAAGCGCTTGACGGCCTGCATGAGGCCGACATTGCCTTCGGACACGACCTCGCTGATGGGCAGACCGTAGCCGCGATAGCCCATGGCGATCTTCGCCACGAGGCGGAGATGCGAGGTGACGAGCTTGTGGGCGGCGTCGCGGTCGCCATGTTCCTGCCAGCGCTTGGCGAGCATGAACTCCTCGCCGGGCTCGAGCATGGGGTAGCGGCGGATTTCCGTCAGGTAGCGGGACAACCCGCCTTCGCTGACGTTGATCGGCAGAGCAGCAGCCATCTTCACCTCCTCGAGGCACCCTGAGAGGCGAGCCTCAGCGGCCCCTCGCGGCGGCCGCGACCCCACTACATGGGAGCCACGACCGTGGCTTTAAAGGGGCGGCCTCGATCCAATCAGCAGCGGACAACGCCGCCCCGCGCACGAAGGTGTCAGCTTGGCCGGGTCAAGCCTGCGTGAGCGTCCGTCTCCGACCCTTCGGCGCGCAGCGCCGCCGCCAGCCTGTCGAGATCCGGCGGAAGCTCGCTTTCGAAGCGCATGACCTCGCCGCTCACCGGATGGGCGAATTGGAGGAGGACGGCGTGGAGCGCTTGCCTGCCAAGCTCCGCGACCGCGCGCTGCGCTGCCGGCGCGAGCCGCGCGCTCTTCGTGCGGAAGCCCGCGCCGTAGGTCTCGTCGCCCAGCAGCGGATGGCGCAGATGGGCGAGATGCACCCGGATCTGATGCGTGCGGCCCGTCTCGAGGGTGCAGCGCACGAGGCTCGCGGCGGCCCCGCCCGCCCCCGTGCCGAACCGCTCCAGCATCTCCCAATGGGTCACGGCCTCGCGCGCCCGCCCGGCCCCGACGACGGCCATGCGCTCGCGATCATGGGGGTTGCGGGCGAGCGCCGCCTCGATCGTCCCGCGCGGACCCGGCATCTCGCCCCAGGCGAAGGCGAGATAGGCCCGCTCGAGCGGGCCCGTGCGCCCGTGATCGGCGAATTGGTCGGCGAGACCGCGATGCGCCCGGTCCGACTTCGCCGCGACGAGAAGCCCGCTCGTATCCTTGTCGAGCCGGTGAACGATGCCCGGCCGGAGAACGCCTCCGATGCCCGACAGGCTGCCGCGGCAATGGTGGAGCAGGGCGTGCACGAGGGTGCCGGTCTCGTGGCCCGCGCCCGGATGAACGACGAGCCTGGCCGGCTTGTCGATCACGATCAGGTCCGCGTCCTCGTGGACGACGGCGAGCGGGATCGGCTCGGGCTGCGGCACGGCCTCGCGCGGCGGGGGCTCGGACAGGCTCGCGGTCGCGCCGGGGGGAAGGCGTGCCGAGGGATCGCGCGCGACCTGTCCGTCGACCTCGACCTGCCCGTCCCGGATGAGCGCCTGCAGGCGGCTGCGCGACAGGTCGGGCCAGGCCTCGGCGAGCGCCCGGTCGAGCCGGTCCGCCGGCCCATCGGCTCGGCGCTGGACCACCCGGCGCGGCGCGGGCGCGCCGGACCTCGCCGCGGGGGCGCCAGGGTTGTCAGGACTCATGACCGCCCTTATACACCGTCGCTCGCGCTCAGCTCCCATCGTCTAGCGGTCTAGGACGTCGCCCTCTCACGGCGAAAACAGGGGTTCGAGTCCCCTTGGGAGCGCCATCGCCCCGGCCCGCGCCGGGGCGCCTCGTTCGGCCGGGCCCGTGCATCTTCTTCTTCTCAACCCGAACACCTCCGTCGTGACGACGGACGCGATGCTGGCGATCGCGCGCGCGGCCGCGCCGGCCGGAACCGTGCTCTCGGGCGCGACCGCCCGCCACGGTGCCGCGCTGATCACCGACGAGGCGCAGCTCGCCATCGCCGCCACCGCGGTTCTGGACTTCCTCGCGGGATCGGCGCCGATCGCGGACGGAGTCGTCATCGCGGCGTTCGGGGACCCCGCGCTCGCGGCGGCGCGGGAGCGTCTCGCCTGCCCGGTGACCGGCATCGCGGAGGCCGGCATGGCGGAAGCCGCGGCCGGCGGACGCCCTTTCGCGGTCGCCACGACGACCCCGGCTCTCGCACCCGCCATCGCGGCCGCCGCAGAGAGCTATGGCCATGGACGCCTGTTCCGGGGCGTCCACCTCACGCCGGGCGATCCCGTGTCGCTGATGTCCAGGCCGGACCGGCTCGAGGAAGCGCTCACGGAGGCCTGCCGGGCCGCCGTTCGGGCCGGCGCGGAGGCCGTGGTGATCGGCGGCGGTCCGCTCGCGACGGCCGCCCGCGCGATCGCGAGCAAGCTGCCCCTTCCGGTCGTCGAGCCTGTTCCGGCCGCCATCCGGCTCGCGCTCGCGCGGGCCGGGGAGCGCGCTTTCACGTCCTGACCGCGGCGGCGCCGACGCGCAAAGGGCGGTTAAGGAAGTACCGTCAGTGTCCAGGAGAGGCGGACAAGAGCCAACGAGGTGCGGGGGACGTGACGAGCTTATCGAGGCGGGCGGCATTGCGGGGGACGATGGCCGCGGGCGGCGTGGCGCTCGTCGCCGCCAGGACAAGGGGCGCGCTCGCGGCGGCCGGCGCATCGGATGGGCCGGCTTCCCCGCTCGTCCTCAACGACGCGAGCCGGCTGAACCCGACGCCCGTGGCCCGCCATGTCGTGCGCGGCGCGGAGCCGTTCGCGACGCTCGTCGACGCGCTCCGGGCCGAGCTGAAGGACGCGGCTGCAGCCGGACGCCCCGTCGCGGTCGGCGCCGCCCGCCACTCCATGGGCGGACAGAGCCTGCCGCGCGACGGCACGGCGCTCACGCTCGATTCGCGGCAGATTGAGGTCGACCCCGCAAACCGCCTTTACCGGGCGGCCGCCGGCGCGCGCTGGTCGGACGTGATCCGGACCCTCGACCCGCTCGGCCTCTCGCCGCTCGTCATGCAGTCGAACCACGATTTCGGCGTCGCCAGCACCTTCTCGGTCAACGCCCATGGCTGGCCGACGCCGCACGGCCCTTTCGGCTCCACCGTGCGGTCGCTGCGCCTCATGCTCGCCGACGGGTCCGTCGTGACCTGCTCGCCCGCGCAGAACGCCGATCTGTTCGCCCACGCGATGGGCGGCTACGGCCTCGTCGGAATCATCCTCGACCTCGACGTCCAGATGACCCCGAACCTCCTCCTCGAGCCCCGCACCGAGCGGATGCCCGCGGAGGCCTTCGCCGAGCGGTTCCTCGCTGAGGTGCACGACCCGAAGGTCGTGATGGCCTATGGTCGGCTCTCGCTCCGCCGCCGGACCTTCTTCGAGGAGGCGCTCCTCACGAGCTACCGGCCCGCCGAACCCCAGCCGGGCGCGCTCCCGGCCGCGACGTCCGATTCGATGGTGACCCGCCTGTCGAACGACGTCTATCGGGCGCAGATCGGCTACGAGACGATGAAGTCGCTGCGCTGGGCGATGGAGACGCGGCTCGGACCCGCGATCGCGAGCGGGATCGCGACCCGCAACACGCTCATGAACGAGCCCGTGGCGAACCTTCACAATCCGGATCCGCGGCGCACCGACATCCTGCACGAATACTTCGTCGAGCCGGCCCGGTTCGGCGACTTCCTGCGGGTCTGCCGCGACATCATCCCGAAAGCGCAGGCCGAGTTCATCAACGTGACGCTCCGCTATGTCGCGGCAGACAGGACCGCCCGCCTCGCCTTCGCGCCGACCGAGCGGATCGCGGCCGTGATGTCCTTCTCGCAGGCGATGACGTCGGACGGCGAGGCCGACATGCGCTCGGTGACGGAGCGCCTCATCGAGGCAGTCGTCGCGATCGGCGGCACGTTCTACCTGCCCTACCGGCTGCATGCGCGGCGCGACCAGGTCGCGCGCGCCTACCCGAACGCCGCGGCCTTCGCGGCCCGCAAGCGCGAGCTCGACCCGCGCGGGCTGTTCCGCAACGCCCTGTGGCAGGCCTATTTCGCGTGAGCGGCAATCCGAGGGAGATCGACAGCGCCATGGACCCACAGCGTCTCGGGGCGGCGGCGCTCGCCGTCGCGCTCCTCTTCGCGGCCGCCACCAATTACGTCCCGGCCTTCAAGGACGAGGGCGGCAAGGTGTTCGGCCTCTTCGCGCTCGACGTCTACAAGGACGCGCTCCACGTGGCGTCGGGCCTGTGGGCGGCGGCAGCGGCGGCGCTCGGGCGCGGCGCGTCGCGGACCTTCCTGCGCATCTTCGGGCCCGTCTATCTCGTCGACGGGATCGTCGGCGTCGTGACAGGGTCGAGCTTCCTCGACCTTTCGCTCCTCATCGAGGGCATCCGGCCGACGCCCGTCATCATCAAGGTCCTGTCCTCCATCCCGCACCTGCTGCTCGGGACGGCCGGCATCCTGTTCGGCTGGGGCGGTCAGGGGCGCGCCGCCACGTTGCGCTCGGCCTGAGGCACCCGGCATGGGCGGGAGGACGGGGCGGGGACGTCGGGCCCTGGCGATCCTGGCGGTGACGCTCGCCGTTCTCCTCGTCGCCGCCGCGGCCCCGATCGTTCTCGTCGAGACCGGCTGCGGGGCCGGGCTCACCCCACGCGCCACGCCGGCGCCGCGGGCCGACATCCCGGATGCGGGTTACCGACGCGCGCCGGGCGACAGCTTTCTCACATATCCGGAATGGTACATCGTCCACGCCTATGCGGATCTCGCGGGCGTGACGCGGCAGGGTTCGGAAAGCGCGTTCGGTTACGGGACGGCCATCTGGACCTTCTGGTCGAGCCTGTGCCGGGCGACGGAGGTCGCGAGGCAGGCCGGCCCCGTGACGCTCGACCAGCGGGTCACGAACTATGTCATCGGCCTCAGCTTCACGCTCGAGATGGCCGTGCAGGGCGCCTACGAGCGCTCGATCGGCGCGCTGACAGCCTGGGCTCGCGGCGCGACGAAGACGCCGGAGGACGCCTTCAACCAGCGCTTCCTCGACGACTACGTGGCCTTCCTCGGGCAGACGCCCTGGTACCGCTATCCCTTCGCGGGCGAGCTCGGGCGGTTGTGGCGGGAAACGCCTTGGGCGACGACGTCATGGACCCGCTCGCTCGAGCGACGGCTCTCCTTGTCGCTCCAATACGGGGCGAAGAGCCTCTACGCGGTCGGGATCGGGGCGCTCGCCGACGCGGCGCCGGCCGAGCTCACCATCATGAGCGTCGTGCGCGGCGCAGCCGCGACGGCCACGCCCGGCGTCACGCTCGTCCGGAGCCTTCCGGACGGCAGCGCCCTCGTGCGGACCCCGCGCTACGAGGCCTTCACGGTTATCCTGCGCGCCTGGGCGGCCGGCGACGGCGAGCTCGTCGGAGTCGCCGGCACCGACCGCATCCTGATCACGGCGCTCGCGCGGGACGGCGCCGCGGACCCGCCCGGCGCCCGCCGGGTCTTCGCGATCCCGCTTCAATCTCGGCCCGGCTGGGAGCGCGTCGGGCTCGACGTCAAGGCAGCGACGCTTCTCCCGGTCTTGCGCGCGCTCGGTGCGAGCGGGGCCGAGTTCGAGCACGCCTATGATCCCTGACGAGGCGCCCGCCAGCGCGCGGCCCGGACGCGAGCCCGCGAGCGGTCGCGGGAACGCCGACGGCCGGGGCTTTCCTTGGCGGGGCCTCCTCGTCGCGCTCGGCCTGTGGTTCGGCGGCATGGCCGGGGCGGCGCTGGTCCTGCCGCCCACCGCGGTGGTCGTGATCGCCCCACAGGGGTCAGCGCTGGAGGCGGTCGGGGCGGCGGGCGGCCAGATCCTGACCGCGGGACGCGGCTTCGCGACGGCCCGGTCCGCGGATCCCGATTTCGTGCGTCGGCTGTATCGTGCCGGCGCCTGGGCGGTCTGGCCCGCCCTGCCTAGAACCTGCGGCTTCGGCACGGCCGTCACGCCGCCGGCGGCGCCGCGGCCCGTCGCGACCTGACCGCTC
This sequence comes from Methylobacteriaceae bacterium, assembly GCA_019247255.1. GTDB lineage: Bacteria > Pseudomonadota > Alphaproteobacteria > Rhizobiales > Beijerinckiaceae > Enterovirga. The sequence continues at coordinate 6,058 of JAFAPJ010000137.1, forward strand.
TCGAAGCGCGAATGCTAGGCTTTCCATCTCCCGATACTTAACCACGTCGGCGCGCGCGGGAAGCGTTCACTAAAGATCGCAACGCTTCGTCTCACTCTGGCACGGACAAGTCTGGTCCAGGCTTTGCGCCGAGGGTCGTCGACTCTCGGGTTACCCGGACAGACACATGCGCAGCGAAACCATCGCCGTCCACGCCGGCTTCGACCATGACCCGACGACGCATGCCGTCGCGGTGCCGATCTACCAGAGCGTCGCCTACGCCTTCGACAGCGCGGACCATGGGGCCGCGCTCTTCAACCTCGAGGAGGAGGGCTACCGCTACAGCCGCATCTCCAACCCGACGGTCGCGGTGCTTGAGAAGCGCGTCGCGGAGCTCGAGGGCGGCCACTCGGCCCTCGCGGTCGCGTCGGGCCAGGCGGCACTGCACTACGCGCTCGTGACCCTCGCCGACCACGGCGGCAACATCGTCTCGGTCCCCCAGCTCTACGGCACGACCCACACGCTTCTCGCCCATGTCCTGCCGCGGCAGGGCATCCAGGCCCGCTTCGCCCCGAGCGACCGCCCGGAGGACATCGCGCGCCTCATCGACGGCGAGACCCGGGCGGTCTTCTGCGAATCGATCGGCAACCCGGCCGGGAACATCTGCGACATCGAGGCTCTCGCGGCCGTCGCGCACCAGCACGGCGTCCCGCTCGTCGTCGACAACACGGTCGCGACCCCGATCCTCTTGCGGCCCATCGATTACGGCGCGGACATCGTGATCGCCTCGCTCACGAAGTTCATGGGCGGCCACGGCACGACGCTCGGCGGCATCGTGGTCGATTCGGGACGGTTCGACTGGGTGGCCGAGGGAGAGCGCTTCCCGCAATTCTCCCGTCCGGACGCCTCGTACCACGGGCTCGTCTACACGGATCATTTCGGGAAAGGCGCCTTCGCGGCCAGGGCCCGCAGCGTCTACCAGCGCACGACCGGCGCGGTGCTGCCCGCGATGTCCGCCTTCCTGCTTCTCCAGGGCATCGAGACGGTGGCGCTGCGCGTCGAGCGCCACGTCGAGAATGCCCGCAGGGTCGCCGAATTCCTCGCCGCCGACCCGCGCGTCGCCTGGGTCAACTACGCCGGCCTCCCCACCTCGCCCTATTATGAGCTGAC
>JAFAPJ010000147.1 GCA_019247255.1 Methylobacteriaceae bacterium
GCGCGCGGTCGAGCTCGGCGTATGCAGGGAGTGCACGTGCAGGTGCCGCACCGCTTCCGGCAGCTCGCTCGCGAGAACGAGCGCCTGTCCGGCGCGGCGCAGCCGGTTCGCGCTCGGGTCCCGCTTCAAGTCTCGCCAGAATGCGCCGAGGAACGCCGCGAAGCCCGGGCGGCGAAGCCCGGCCGCGAGGCCGCGCAGCACCCGCAGCGGCTCCTGGTAGAGGTACTCGGGCAGGTAGCGCACCGGCGCCGTGATCTCGCGATAAATCGGGTGCTGCACCCGCTCGGTCGGATGACGGAGCGACCAGATCTCGAGCGCGAGGCCGCGCCGCTCGAGGCCGAGGATCTCCTGCGCGATGAACGTCTCGGACAGGCGCGGATAGCCCTTGACGACGATCGCGATGCGCGGCCCCGCCCCGCCCGGCTTCCGGGTCGTCACTCGGCGGCGATCGGCATCTCGGTCGGGGCTCGCCGCGCCGCGACGCTGGCCGCGAAAAGGTCGCCGATCACTTCGAGACCGTCGAGGAGCCCCGGAACCACGATGCGCGACGGCGGCGGCTGGACCGGGAGGTCCCGCAAGGCGCGGGCCATAGCGGCCGGGTCGCGGCCGGCGCCCTCGTCCACGATCGCGCGCACGAGACCGAGCCGCTCGGCCTCATGCGCGCGGATGAGCTGTTCGCGGCGCGGGCTGGTCCGCGGCACGATCAGCGCCGGCTTGTCGAAGGACAGGATCTCGCAGAACGTGTTGTAGCCGCCCATCCCGACGACGCCAGCGGCCTGACCCATCAAGAGCTCCAGCTTGGTGTCGAACGCGATCGCGTCGAGCTTCGGATGGCGCGCGATCCGATCGAGGAATCCTGCGCGCCGCTCCCGGTTGATGAAGGGACCGAACACGATGAGCGCGGGATGCGGGATGGCGGGATCGGCCTCGTAGGCGGAGATCACCCAGTCGATCATGTCGTCGCCGTCGCCGCCGCCGCCGGTCGTGACGAGGATGAAGGGTTCCTGGGTGATGGGCAGGTTCGGCGCGAAGGCGGACGGCAGGGGCAGGTCCCGCCGAAGATAGCCCGTATAGGTCGTGCGGCTCGCGATCCGGGCGGGAAGGCCCAGCGATTCGAGCGGTCGATAGACGTCGCGGAGGCCGTAGACCCAGATCTCGTCGTAGAAGCGGGCCAGGATCTCGGTCGCGCCTTTGCGCTCCCATTCGGGAACGAGAAGCGAGGGCTCATCCATCACGTCCCGGACGCCGAGGACCAGCCGGCAGCCGCGGCGCGCGAGCCGCTCGAGCGAGGGGACGATCTCGCCCCGAAACCCTGTCGGCTCCTTATCGACGATCAGGATGTCGGGATCGAAGGCCTCGGCCGTCTGCCGGATCAGGGCCTCGCGCAGACGGACGGTCTCCTCGACCGGCGTGTTCAGGTTCAGCGTCCGGTATTCGCCGTTCGGCAGCTTCGTGACGCCCGGGATGCGCACGTAATCGACGCCCGCGTCGAACTCGAAGCTTCCGATGACCGGGGAACCCGAGAGAATGACCACCGACGCGTCCGGACAGCGCGTCACGAGCGCGTTCGCGATCGCCCGCGACCGCCTGAGATGGCCGAGCCCGAACGTGTCGTGGCTGTAGAGCAGCACGCGCGGCGGAGCGCCTCCGTCGCGCGCGCCGCAGGCCGCCAAACGGTCGATGCTGTCGCCGCCGCACGCCATCGCTGCTCTCGCCCCGCCGAGGACAAGAGCCCACCGGCGGGAAGGTTGTACCACGTTCGGGCGGCGGGCTTCATCCCCCCATCTCGCCCCCATGTCGGGGGCTATCGCCAGGTCCCGCCGCGGGCTACCTTCCGGCCAGGATGGATAAGAGTCTATTCCGCTACATCTGGCGCTTCTCGCGCCGGGACCAGCTCGTCATCTTCGCGGTGGTGCTGGTCTCGCTGCCGTTCTACTACCTGTCTCTCGACCTGCCCCGCCGCATCGTGAACGAGGCCATCCAGGGCCGCGCGTTCCAGAACGGGCATGAGACGGCGCCCTTCCTGGCGCTCAGCATCTCCTGGCCGGCCTGGATCGGCGGCGGCGAGACGCATCTCTGGGGCGGGCTGCAGCTCGAGCGCCTTCAGCTGCTCTACGGGCTCTCCTTCCTGTTCCTGTTCTACGTGCTCGTGAACGGGGTCTTCAAATACTGGATCAACCTGGCGAAAGGCGCGCTCGGCGAGCGCATGCTGAGGCGCCTGCGCTTCGATCTCTTCAGCCTTGCGCTGCGCTTCACGCCGGACACTTTGCGGACGGTGAAATCCTCCGAAGCCGCCACGATCATCAAGGACGAGGTCGAGCCGATCGGCGGCTTCATCGGCGACGCCTTCATCCAGCCGCTGCTCCTCGGAAGCCAGGCCGCGACGGCGCTGACCTTCATCCTCCTGCAGAACGTCTGGCTCGGGCTGATCGCGGCCGCCGTGGTCGGCGTGCAGTTCGTGGTCATCCCCCGCATGCGCCGCGAGCTGCTGCGGCTCGGGCGCATGCGCCAAATCGCGTCGCGCCGCCTCGCGGGCCGCATCGGCGAGGTCATCGACGGCATCGAGGCCGTCCACGTCCACAATACCAGCCGCTGGGAGCGCGCCGAGATCGGCCGCCGCCTCTACGAACTTTTCGACATCCGCTACCGGATCTACAAGCGGAAGTTCGTCGTCAAGTTTCTGAACAATCTGCTCGCGCAGATGACGCCGTTCTTCTTCTACGCTGTCGGGGGCTACTTCGCCCTGCGCGGGCGGCTCGACATCGGTCAGCTCGTCGCCGTCATCGCGGCCTATCGGGAGCTTCCGCCGCCCCTCAAGGAGCTGATCGACTGGGATCAGCAGCGCCTCGACGTGCAGGTGAAGTACGACCAGGTCGTCGGCTATTTCGCGGCCGAGAAGCTGCGTCCGGTCGACGAGCCCGCGCCGGCGGAGCAGGCCGCGGCGTCGCTCGGATCGCCGCTCGCGATCGACGACCTCACCGTCTTCGACGTGAACGGCAGCGCCGTGATCCGGAGCCTCTCGCTCCGCCTCGACTTGCCGACGCATGCCGCTCTGATCGGCGGCGGAGGTCCCGAGGCCAGCATCCTGGCCCGCGTCCTCGCGCGGCGCGAGCCCGTGGGGGGCGGGGAGATCCGGTTCGGCGACCGCGCGCTCGGCCATTTGCCGGCGGAGGTCGTGGGCCGTCGGCTCGCCTATGCCGGGCCGGAGCCGATCCTGTTTCCCGGGACGCTCCGGGACAACATTCTCTACGGCCTGCGCCACGAGCCGCTCGGCGACGGCCCGGAGAGCGGCCGCACCCTCGAGCTTGCGGAGGCGCGCCGAACCGGCAACCCGATCGACCCGATCGAGGCGAGCTGGGTCGACCTCGGCCACACCGGCGCGGCGGACGAGGAGGAGCTTGACGGGCAGCTCCTCGACATGCTGCGCCGGCTCGGCCTCGGCCCGGACCTGTACCGGTTCGGCCATGCCGGGCTGATCGACCCCGAGCGCAACCCGGACCTTGCGAGCCAGATCGTGGAGGCGCGCGGCAAGCTGCGTGAGGAGCTCGCCGAGCAGGGCATGGCGGATTACGTCGAGCCGTTCGACCCGGAGCGCTACAACACGCAGGCGACCGTCGCCGAGAACCTGCTGTTCGGCGTGCCCCGGTCGCGCCAGCTCGTCGGGCGGGCGCTCGCCGAGCACGAGGCGATCCGTCAGGCGCTCGCGGAAGCGAAGCTCGTCGACGAGCTCGTCGGCATGGGCGCCCGCATCGCCGAGACGATGGTCGAGCTGTTCCGCGGCCTGCCCCCCGGGCACCCGCTCTTCGAGCAGTTCTCCTTCGTCCACGCCGAGGAGCTCGTCGATTTCGAGGAGATCCTGAAGCGCTTCGGCCTGGGGCAGCGGCGTGGCGGGCTGTCCCGCGAGGACCGCACGCGGCTCGCCGCCCTGACCATGGGCTATATTGAGCCGCGGCATCGCCTCGGGCTCCTCGACGATGCGCTCAGGGCGCGCCTTCTGGAGGGCCGCCGGCTGGTGCGCGCGGCTCTCGAGGCCGCGGGCTCGAACGAGATCGAGTTCTACGATCCCGAGACGTTCAATCCCGCAGCGCCCGTGCGGGACAACATCCTGTTCGGCCGCGTGAACAACACGGTCGCGGCCGCCCGCGACGAGGTCCGGGTCGCGAGCGCGAAGGTCATCGACGAGCTCGGTCTCCGGGCGGAGGTCGAGCGGGTCGGACTTGACCATCAGGTGGGACCCGCCGGGCGGCTCCTCACGGCGGCGCAGCGCGCGACGGTCGACCTGATGCGGTGCCTCGTGAAGCGGCCCGACCTCCTCGTCATCGACGGCGCCTTCAGCTCCTTCAACGACGAGCAGACGGCCGCCGCCCTCTTCGTGGCGGTCGAGGCCTGCGAAGGGCGAAGCCTCGCGGTCGTCCTGCCGAACGAGCAGCATCGCCAATTCTTCGATGTCGTGGTCCGCTTCGCGGATGGCTCCGTGCAGGTTGAGCGCGAGCCGGGCGAGGCTGCCGAGCGACGCGTCGCGGCGGCTGCGGAATAGGGCGGAAACCGAGAATGACCATCGACGCCGAGGTGAAGTCGCTCAAGCAGGTGCCGATGTTCAAGGACATCGATCCGACGCGGCTCAAGCTCCTCGCCTTCACCTCCGAACGCGTGTCCTACCGGGCCGGGCAGCGCCTGTTCGTGCAGGGCGACGTCGCGGACGCGGCCTTCGTGCTGCTCGAAGGCAAGGTCGACGTCGTCCTGTCCGACGGCGGCAATCAGGTGAAGGTCGCCGAGCTCGGCCAGAACGCGATCCTGGGCGAGATGGGCATCCTGTCGGGCATGCCGCGCTCCGCGACGGTCGTGGCGTCGGAGCCCTCCTCGGCGCTGCGCATCGACCGGCGCGTCTTCCTGGAGCTCCTGAGCCAGTTCCCGCAGATGTCGCTCGCCATCATGCGCGAGCTCGCGCGCCGGCTCGAGCGGACGAACGCGCAGCTCGTTCGCGCGAACGGCTGAGGCCGATGGATCTCGGGGCGAAGCTGCGAGACCGCCACGTCTTCGTTACGGGGGCGTCGAGCGGGCTCGGGATGCATTTCGCCCGGCTCGCCGCCGGCTGCGGCGCCCTCGTGACCGTCGGGGCGCGGCGGCGCGAGCGGCTGGACGCGCTCGTCGGCGAGCTCGACGCGCTCGGCGCCGCGGAGGCCCGCGCGGTCGACCTCGACGTGACCCAGGCGGCCTCGGTCGAGGCCGCGCTCGCGGAGGCGGGACGGGCGGCGCCGCTCGACGTTCTCGTCAACAATGCGGGGATCTCGGAGGCGCGCCCCGCGCTCGACATCAGCGAGGCACTCTTCGACGGCGTCCTCGCGACGAACCTGAAGGGGGTCTGGCTCGCCTCGACGGCGGCGGCCCGGACCTGGCGCGAGGCGGGTCGTGGCGGCACGATCGTGAACGTCGCCTCCATCCTGGCCTTCCGGGTCGCGGGCGCGGTCCCGGCCTACGCGGCCTCGAAGGCGGGCGTGGTGCAGCTGACGAGCGCGCTCGCGCTCGAATGGGCGCGCTACGGAATCCGGGTGAACGCGCTGGCGCCCGGCTACATCGCGACCGAGATGAACGCGGATTTCTTCGGCACGCCGGCCGGGGAGGCGCTCGTGAAGCGCATCCCGATGCGCCGCCTCGGCGAGCCGTCCGATCTCGACGGCGCCTTCCTGCTTCTCGCGACGGACGCGTCCCGCTGGATGACGGGAACGTGCGTGACGGTCGATGGCGGGCACCTGTCATCGAGCCTGTGAGCGCCCGCACGCTCAGCGCGGCTCGGCCTCGCCCAGAAGGAGCCGCCGGACCTTCGCGGTGAGGCTCGCGGCCGTGAACGGCTTCGTGATGAGGTCGACGCCGCCGTCGGGTCGTCCCGGCAGAACCGCCGCGTCGCGCGTGTAGCCCGTCGTGAAGAGCACCTTCAGGTCCGGCCGGCAGCGGAGCGCCTCGTCCGCGACCTTGCGGCCGTTCAAGGGACCCGCGAGCACGATATCGGTGAACAGGAGGCGCACCTCCGGATGAGCGTCGAGGAGCGCGAGCCCGGTCGGGCCGTCAGCGGCCGCGACGACGGTGTAGCCTGCCTCCTCCAGCGCCGAGACCGTGAACTCCCGTACCATATCCTCGTCCTCGACGAGCAGGATCGTCTCGCCCGTGCCGTCGGCCAGCGAGTCGGCGGAGCCTGGCTGCGCGCCGTCATGCGCTTCCGCGGCGAGCTGACGGCGCGGGAAGTACAGCGTGACGGTCGTGCCCTCGCCGGGCTCGGATCGGATGGCCGCGTGGCCCCCCGATTGGCGCAGGAAGCCGTAGACCTGGCTCAGGCCGAGGCCGGTGCCCTTGCCGACGGGCTTCGTGGTGAAGAACGGCTCGAAGACGCGCTCGCGGATCTCGGGCGTCATCCCGATCCCCGTGTCGCGGACCGCGAGCCGGACATAGGCGCCGGCCCGGACGTCGCCGCGCGCCACCGCCGGGTCGTTCGCGTCGAGATCGGCATTCGCGGTCTCGATCGTGAGCCGGCCTCCCTCCGGCATGGCGTCCCGCGCGTTCACGCACAGGTTCAGGATCGCGTTCTCGATCCCGTTCACGTCGGCCTCCGTCGGCCCGAGCGCGGGCGCGAGCGTTGTGTTGACCGCGATGTGCTCACCGAGCGCGCGGCGGATGAGCTCGGACATCCCCTCGATCGTGCGGTTGAGATCGACGGGTTCCGGCTTCAACGGCGATTGGCGCGCGAAGGCGAGGAGGCGATGCGTCAGCACGGCCGCGCGCCGTGCGCCCTCGACCGCGTTCGCGATGTTGCGCGCGAGCCGCGGGTCCTGGCCGGTCGCCTCGAGCCGGCGCTGGGCCATGTCGAGGTGGCCGGTCACGACCGTGAGGAGGTTGTTGAAATCGTGGGCGACCCCGCCCGTCAGCTGCCCGACGACCTCCATCTTCTGCGATTGTCGCAGCTGCTCCTCCGTCCGCCGCAAGGCCTCGGCGGCCTCGTGCTCCGCCGTGACGTCGCGAGCGATCGCGTGAATGAAGCGGTCGTCCGGGACCGCCGTCCAGGACAGCCAGCGGTAGCTCCCGTCCTTGTGCCGGTAGCGGTTCTCGAAACGCAGCGTCGTGATGCCTTCCGAGAGCCGCCCGGCCTCCGCGAGCGTGCTCTCGATATCTTCGGGATGGACGAGGTCGATGAAGCGGGTGCCGACGAGGTCTTCCTCCGCCCAGCCGAGTGTCGTCGCCCAGGCAGGATTGATCGCCACGACCTCGGCGTCGAACCGGGCGACGAGCATGAGCTCGGTCGAGAGCCGCCAGATGCGGTCGCGCTCGGCGATCGCGTTCTCGACTCGCTTCTCGAGGGTCGCGTTGAGCTCCCGGAGCTCGGCATCCGTCCGCTTCTCGCGGTCGATGTCGAGAATCGCCACGACGCCGCCGGTCACGAGGCCGGCCGGGTCGCGCACGGGCGCTCCGATGATGCGGACCCACGCGTCCGTGCCGTCGCCCCGTCGGTAGAGCGCCTCAATCTCCGGCCGCTCCTCGCCGTGCCGGATGACGCGGCCGAGCGGGTATTCGTGTCCCTCCACCTGGCGGCCGTCCGGGTGGAACGCGACCCAGGCCCGGTAATCGTCGATCGTCTGCGAAGGCAGGAGCGGGTGACGGAAGATGCGCGCGGCCTGCGCGTTCCCGTCGATGATGCGCCCGCTCGGCGCCTCCGCGATCACGACGCCGACCGGGACGGCGTCGAAGACGGCCTTCAGCCGTGCCTGGCTCTCGGCGAGCGCCGCGCGCGCTTCGCGTTCGTCCGTGACGTCCGTGTGGACGCCGACCCATTCGCGGATCGAGCCATCGGGCAGGGTGACCGGGACAGCGCGGGTTGAGAACAGGCGGAAGCCGCCGTCGCGGCCGCGTACGCGATGCTCGAACACGAAGGTGCTGCGCGACGCGACGGCCCGCTGCCAGGCTTCGATCGTCGGCTCCGCGTCGTCGGGATGGACGGCCTGCGCCCAGCCATAGCCCTCGTATGCGTCGCGCGTCTGACCGGTCAGCTCGGACCAGCCGGGCTGGTCGCCGGTCATTCGGCCCTCGGCGTCGTTCGTCCAGACGACGCCCTCGACGGCTCGCACGGCCGCGCGGAACCGCTCCTCGCTCGCCTGCAGCGCTGCCTGACGCTGCGCGATGGCGAGGCTCGCCGTGGTGAGCGCCTGGCCGATCGCGTTCGCCTCGCGAAGTCCGGAGCGGATGGGCGGGACGACCTCTCGCCGGCCGAGGCCCTCGGCGGCCGCCGCGAGCCCGCTCAGCGGTTCGGCGATCTGGCGGGCGAATCGCACCGCGAGCGCGACCGAGACGAGAAGCACGACGAGCGCCGAGCCGGCGAGGAGCCAGACGAGCCGCTGGATCGGGTCGAAGATCGTCGCGACCGGCACGCCGACCGCGACGCGCCAACCCGTGATGCCGGAGCGCGTATAGGCGCTGTAGGCCTGCTCCCCTTCGAGCGTCGTGCCGAGCCAGATGCCGCCATCGCCGACGGCGTTCGCCCGCAGCGTATCGGACGCGAAGCTGCCGATGAAGCGCTCGTGCTGGCGCGAGCGCGCGATGATGAGGTCGCGGCGGTCGACGAGCGACACCGTCCAGTCCGGCGGCGTGGAGGCAGCGAGAATATCGGCCAGCCGCGAGGGATCGAGCGCGATGTTGAGCGCGTAGGCGACCATCCCGTTGCGCAAGACCGGCGCGTCGATGAGGACGAGCCGAAGCTGCGTGACCGTCCCGAGATACAGATCAGAGATGACCGGCGCGCCCTTGTCGAACACCTCCCGGTCGGTCGCGATCAGGACGGGATCGCTTGCGACCGGCAGCGGTACGCCGAACGGGCGGCTCGTGTTGACGACCTGCTGACCGGTCCGGTCTCGCATGGCCACGAAGGAGCCGCGGGTCCGCAGGACGGCCCGGGCCTGCTGGTCGAAATCGGACAGCCGGCCGCCTTCCTGCAGCGCCGGGGAGGTCGCGAGCGCTTCGAGCGCGGCGACGAGCCCGTTGATTTCGCGGTCGATCGCCCCCGACACGCGCTGTGCGAGCTCGAGCGCGTCGGCTTGCTGCCGGTCGCGCTCCGCGACCGAGTAGCGCCACAGGAGCGCGCCCGCGAACAGCACGACGGGCAGCAGCACCGCGGCGACCAGGATGACGAGGCGGGTGCGGGTCGAGAGCGCGTGAACGGCGAAACCTGACGGACGCACAAACATCTCTTATTCTTGGGGCGCCCCCAAGGCACGATCCGTAGCCGCTTGGCCGGGCGTGGTCTACAGCACGGCCGCGTCGAAGGCAGGCTCACGCCAGCGAGAGCAACCCCGCCCCCGGCGCCGGCTCAGAAGGCCTTGAACGTGATGATCGTGTGCGTGTCCGCGATCTCCGGGATTGTTTGCACGTTCTCGGCCACGAAATGCCCGATATCAACCTCGTCATCCACGTGGAATTTTGCCAGTATGTCGTAATTGCCGGCGGTCGAGTAGATTTCGGAAGCGATCTCACGATCGGCGAGGGCGCTCGCGACCGCGTAAGTCTTGCCGAGCTTGCATTTGATCTCGACGAAGAAAGTCTGCATCGGCACGGGTCCTGCGCATTCGGGCTCGGCATAGCGGTTCGGCCGGAACCCTTCAACGCGCCGGCTGCAGGCGCTTCTCCCTCAAGAGCAGGAGCGCGACCTCGACGAGCGCCGCCGCGAGCCGGTCCTCTCGGCCGAGACGCGGCTTGCGCCTGGTCGCGCCGTCGCGGGACCTGAGTGCAGGGAGGGATCGCGACAGGGGGATGTGGACGAACAGCGTCGCGCTGCCCTGTCCGAGCGCCCGAAAATAGGCGGCGTTGCACAGGTAGCGTCCGGCGTCGCGCGACAGCCGCACCGGAAGACCTTGCCGGGCGACGGCGTTCCTCGCCTTGACGGGCGCGAGCCGCGTGCGACGCGCCACGGACGGGTCGGCCGGACGGGTCGCGCGTTCCCCCGCGACATCGGGGAACAGCGTGCTCCGCCGTGCCGTCGCCCGCCACTCGATCCGGATCGGGCGGGAGCGCGCCGCGACCCCGATCATGAGAACCGCGTCGGGTGTGGCGGTGAGCGCGGGATCGAGCTCGAGGGGAAGCGTCGCGTAAGCGGTCGTGAGGATCAGGGCCTCGGCCTCGACCTCGAGAAGCTTCAGCCGTCGCGAGGAGGCGACGGCGCGTGCGGCCGCCGCGCTCGGGTTGCGCGGCACGGTCGGGAACGGGCCGAAGCCGGTGACGAGAAGGCGCCGTCGGGTCACGTATCCCACCCGAGCAGCGAGGCGATCTCGTCCGCGGCGGCGGCCGGCGAGGTCCTGGCCTCGGCCACGGCCCGTTCCAGCGCGGGGAGCCGGTCCCGCACAGCCGGCTGCGTATGGAGGCGCTCGCGCATGCGCTCCTCGACGAGCGCCCACATCCAGCCGCGATCCTGGCGCCGGCGCCGTCCCCCAAACTCCCCGATCCTCTCCATGACGCGGCGGTGGGCCAGCACGGCATCCCACAACGCGTCGAGGCCCAGGCCCGTGAGGCCGGAAACGAGCAGGACGGGCGGCGTCCAGGGCGCGCCGGGCGGCACCAGGATGTGGAGCGCGGCGCGATAATCGCCCGCCGCCGCGGCGGCGCGCTCGGCGCCGGGCCCGTCGGCCTTGTTGACCGCGATCGCGTCCGCGAGCTCGATCACGCCCTTCTTGATGCCCTGCAGCTCGTCACCGGCCCCCGGCAGCGCCAGGACGAGGAAGAAATCCGTGAGGTCCGCGACGGCGGTCTCGGATTGGCCGACCCCGACCGTCTCGACCAGGATCACGTCGAAGCCGGCCGCCTCGCAGAGCAGCATCGCTTCCCGGGTCTTCGCGGCGACACCGCCGAGCGTGCCGGCCGAGGGCGAGGGGCGGATGAAGGCCCGCGGGTCGGCGGCGAGGCGCTCCATCCGGGTCTTGTCCCCGAGGATCGCGCCGCCCGTGCGGGTGGAGCTCGGATCGACCGCGAGCACCGCGACCCGGTGCCCGGCCGCGATGAGGTGGGCGCCGAGCGAATCGATGAGCGTCGACTTGCCGACGCCCGGCACGCCTGTGATGCCGACCCGGATCGCGCCTCCGGTGCGGGCCATCACGGCCTCCAGGAGGAGCCGCGCCGCCGCGCGATCGTCGGGTCGGCGCGATTCGACGAGCGTGATGGCGCGCGCGAGCGTCGCACGGTCGCCGGTGAGGAGGGCGCCCTCGTCGATCGGGCGTCGGTTCGCCATGTTCAGGGAAGCGTCGCACGCCGTGGCCAAACCGGCAAAAGCGCGAGCGTCGCCAGGGCGCAGGCGATCGCGAACAGGAGGTCGTGCGCGTGGGTCCGCGCGAAGAGCGCGGCGAGCGCGAAGCCGGTCGCGGCCTGCGCGACCGCGAAGGCCGCCGTCGCCTGCACCCAGACGAGACCCGCGGCCGGGCCCGCGATCTCGCGCGAGCGGGCGAGGGCGACCGCCGTCATGCCGACGGCGCTGAACCCGCCGAGCAGCGCGGAGAGGGCGAGCGGGATCGTCCCGTGGACGAGGGCGAGCCCGGTCGCGACGGCCTGAAGCCCGATCCAGATCCGGAGCGCCGGACCAGCGCCGATCCGGTCGGCGACGCGGCCTCCCGCGAGCGGTCCCGCGAAGCCGCCAAGTCCGAAGAGGAGCCACAGCCACGCCCCGGTCGCGACCGGCAGCCCGCGCCCGTGCACGGCGAGTTCGCCGAAGAAGACCATGTGCGGCACGAAGCCCGCGGCCGAGAGCCCGTAGGCGAGGGCGAGGGCGAGAGCGCCCGGCGGCACGGGCGCGGCCGGGACGGCGACGGGCGTCGCCGGCCAGGCGCGGCGCGCGCCGAGCCAGATCGCGGCGACGAGCCCGGCGAGAAGGAGCCACGTCGCCGACACTCCGGCCGGGAGGACGGGCGGGATCGCGAGCGCCGCTACCACGATGCCGGACGCGACGCCCATCATCACGATGCCGCCCGCGAGACCGCGCCGCTCGGGCGCGACCGCGCCCTGCACGGCCGGTCCCGCGAGCGCCATCAGGAGGCCGCCCGCGACGCCGGCGAGCGCCCGGCAGGCCGCGAGCCAGGCGGCGCCGCCGTTCCAGCCGCAGCCGAGGAAGGAGAGGGTCGCGAGCGCCATTCCGACATCGAGCGCCGTTCGGGTCCCGACGCCGCGCCCGAGCGTGCGCCCGCCGAGCACGCCGGCGAGGTAGCCCGCGAGGTTCACGGCGCCGAGGAGCCCGGCCTCGCCGGCCGTGACCCAGCCGGCCGCGACCATCGCGGGGAAAAGCGGCACGTAGGCGAAACGGGCGAGCCCGATGCCCGAGAAGGTCGCGGCCGCCCCCGCGAGGGCGGGACGGAGGAAGGACGGGGCGCCGGACGCGTGCACAGCCTCACGTGGCAGAGCCGGCGCGACGCCGTCCAGACTTGCCTCGTGAAGGCTGCCTTCGCGGGGCGGGAACGCGCCGGGCCGCTCCTGGGCTTCGCGGCGGCCCGGCCCGGCGCTAAGAGGAGGCCTCGCTCCCGCTCCCGCTCACGAGCCGCCCCGACCGATGTCCGCCGCCGCCACCGCCGAACCGACCCGCGCCAAGCTCATCCGCGGCGCCCTCCACGATTGGGAGGTCGTGATCGGGATGGAGATCCACGCCCAGGTCGTCAGCCGCTCCAAGCTCTTCTCGGGCGCCTCCACGGCCTTCGGCGCGCAGCCGAACGCGCATGTCTCGCTCGTCGACGCCGCGATGCCCGGCATGCTCCCCGTCATCAACCGCGAATGCGTCGCGCAGGCCGTCCGCACCGGGCTCGGCCTCAAGGCCGCCATCAACCTGCGCTCGGTGTTCGACCGGAAGAACTATTTCTACCCGGATCTGCCGCAAGGCTATCAGATCAGCCAGTACAAGAGCCCGATCGTCGGCGAGGGCGAAGTCATCGTCGACGTGACGCCGACCGAGCAGATCCGCGTCGGCATCGAGCGACTGCATCTCGAGCAGGACGCCGGCAAGTCGATCCACGACCTGTCGCCGACCGACAGCCATGTCGACCTCAACCGGTCGGGCGTCGCGCTGATGGTGATCGTGTCGAAGCCCGACATGCGCTCG
>JAFAPJ010000153.1 GCA_019247255.1 Methylobacteriaceae bacterium
GCGGCGAGCGAGGGCGAGGGGCCGGTCGCCCTGGTGCGGCCTCCGGCCCGCGCCGCCTGGAGCCGGGAGGCGGTCGCCGCCCTCGTGGCGGAGGCGGCGCCCGGCACGCTCGTCGGCTTCGACTTCGCCTTCGGGCTGCCCTGGGGACCGGAAGGACCCTTCCCGCCCGGGCTCACGCAGCCGGGCGACGCTTTTGCGCTCTGGGACGCGATCGACGCCGCCTGCCCGGGCGAGGACGACCTCTATGCCGGCCCGGTCTACCGGCCAGCGGGCGGGCTTCTCGCGCCCTTCCTCTTCGTGAAGCTCACCGGAGCCGACCTCTGGCGCGGCCCGGCCTACGATCCGGAGCGGATGCGCGAGACGGAGCGGCGCCTCTCGCCCCGGCCGAACTCCCCCTACCGCATCGTCGGGGCGAAGACGGTCGGACCCGGCTCCTTCGCGGGCATGCGGCTCCTCGCGGCTTTGCGCCGGCGTATGGGCGACCGATTGCGCGTCTGGCCGTTCGAGCCCGCGGACCCGGGTCGCGTCACGCTGTGCGAGATCTATCCGAGCGAGGCCTGGCGGGCCGCCGGCAGCGGGCGCAGCCGCGACCCCGAGACGCTCCGAAGCGTTCTCGCGCAATACGGAGCGCGGCTCGGCGGGGTCGAGCCGAGGAGCCAGGACGACTACGACGCGCTCGTCGGCGCCGCCGCGCTCCGGGCGCTTCCGCCCGAGGCCTTCGATCGCGACCGCCTGCCCGGCCTCGCGGTCCGGGAAGGCTGGATCGCCGGGACGCAGCCGGCCGAGGTCTCGCCGGCGGCACGCCGGGCGGACTAGCCGCCGCGGGCGCGGGCCCGGATCAGGAAGTTGTCGTAGGTGTATTCGGCGACCTGGAACCAGAGATATTCCTCGTTCCGGAACGCCTTCATGTTGTCCCAGATCTTCTTGAAGTCGGCGTTCTTGCCCGAGATCTCGTCGTAGACCTCGTTCGCGGCCTTCAGGCTCGCCTCGAGGATTTCCTGGCTGAAGGGGCGCAGCTGAGCGCCGCCGCCGACGAGGCGCCGCAAAGCGGCCGGGTTGCGGGCGTCGTACTTCGCCTGCATGTCGACGTTGGCGTAGCCCGCGGCCGCCTCGGCGATCGCCTTGTAGGGCTTGGGCAGCTCGTTCCACTTCTGGCGGTTGAACCAGAACTTGATCATAGCGCCGCCTTCCCACCAGCCCGGGTAGTAGTAGAAGGGCGCGACCTTGTTGAAGCCGAGCTTCTCGTCGTCGTAGGGGCCGACCCATTCGGCGGCGTCGATCGTGCCGCGCTCGAGCGCCGGGTAGATGTCGCCGCCCGGGATCTGCTGCGGCACGACGCCGAGCTTCTGCATCACGGTGCCGGCGAGGCCGGCGATGCGCATTTTGACGCCCTTCAGGTCCTCGGGCGTCTTGATCTCCTTGCGGAACCAGCCGCCCATCTGGGTGCCGGTGTTGCCGCCCGGCAGCGCGTAGACGCCGCTCTTCGCGAAGAATTCGTTCGCCAGCTCCAGGCCGCCGTTGTGGTAGAACCACGCATTCTGCTGGCGGGCGTTGAGGCCGAAGGGCGCCGCGGTCAGGATTCCGAAGGTCGGGTCCTTGCCGACGTAGTAGTAGGACGCGGTGTGCGCCATCTCGACGGTGTTGTTCGCGACCGCGTCGATGGCCTGCGGGGTCGGGACGATCTCGCCCGCCGCGAAGGGCTGGACCGTGAACTTGCCGTCCGTCGCTTCCGATACGTATTTCGAAAAGAGCTCGGCCGCGCCGTAAATGGTGTCGAGCGACTTCGGGAAGCCCGAGGTCAGGCGCCAGCGCACCTCCGGCATCGATTGCGCGATCGCCGGGGCCGCGACGGCGCTGGCCGCGAGGCCTGCCGTGCCGGCGGTGAGGAACTGACGGCGCTTCATCCTGATCACTCCCTTGAGCTTTTCTTGGGCGTCGGTGGCTGAGGGCGGGGCGGCGCCGGCCATCCGGCGATCGCCCCGCACGCGGGCGGGCGGGCTCTCTACCATGGCGAGCCGCGCGGCAAATCGAAACCTTAGGCGGAGAGCCGCATGGCGAGCGCGAGGAGCGCGCGGTCGCCGAGCACGACCATCCGCTCGCGCGGCTTGAGCCAGGCGACCGCGTCCCGGATGGTCGCGGCGTCGATGATCTTGGCTTCCGCCATCACGCGCTCGGGCTCGAACTCGCCGCGCTGGCGATGGGAGCGATGCGGAAGCATCGCCTCGTGCCGGCGCCGGAACTCGGAATCCGCGTGGAGTACCTCGAGGCTGTCCGCATCGTCGATGCCGAGCCGGCTCCGCGTCGCGATGAGGGCGTTCGCGCGTTCGACGATCGGCGGCACGGACGTCTCGGCCGGGGTGAGGAGAAGCCCGAGCCGCTTCAGCGCGAGCCCCGCCGCGAGCGAGCCCGAGAGGGCCGAGAGCGGGATCGCGAGGACGAGACCGACGATCGTCGGCGACATCCAGAGGAACAGGGAGGTCGCGATCAGGAAGGCCGACAGCCCCGCGACGAGCCCGAGGACCGTGTGCCAGCGATGGCGGCGCACGATGTCCCCGAGCGGGATCGAGCCGTCATCCCGGCGCTGCGGGTTCCAGCCCGTGTCCCGGCCGATCAGGATCTGGAAGACCGAGCCGGATTGCACGAGCATCAGGACGGGAGCGACGAGCGCCGACAGGATCACCTCGACGAGCGCCGAGAGGGTGAGCCGCAGGGCGCCGCCCGCCGCCCGGCGCGCCTGCGGGCGCGCGAGCATCAGCACGAGGCCGAAGGCCTTCGGGGCGAGAAGAACGCCCATCGTCACGGCGAAGAGCCAGAGCGCGCGCTCGGGGTCGAAGCGCGGCCACGAGGGGAAGAGCCTGAAATCCTGGCTGAAATATTCAGGGCGGATGTAGGTCGTCTGCAAGACGAGCGCGATGCCGACCACGAGCTGGAACAGCCAGAAGGGCGAGGCGAGGTAGGACATGATCCCGGTTGCGAGATGCTGCCTCGTCGACCAGCGCAGGCCCCGGGCGCCGATCACCCGCGAATGCTGCAGGTTGCCCTGGCACCAGCGGCGGTCGCGCACCGCGAGGTCGATCAGCGAGGGCGGGCTCTCCTCGTAGCTGCCTTCGAGCTCGGGCAGCATGTAGACGGACCAGCCGGCGCGCCGAATGAGCGCCGCCTCGACGAAATCGTGGCTCAGCACATGCCCGCCGAAGGGCGGCCGGCCCGGCAGGTCCGGGAGCCCGCAATGCGCCGCGAAGGCGCGCGTGCGGATGATGGCGTTGTGCCCCCAGTAATTGCCGTCGCGGCCCGACCAGACCGCGAGGCCCGTCGCGACGACCGGTCCGGTGACCCGCGCCGCGAATTGCTGCAGCCGGGCGAAGAGCGTGTTCCGGTTCAGGATGAGCGGCAGGCTCTGGATGATGCCGGCGCGGGGATCGTCCTCCATCGCCTGGACGAGGCCTAGGATGCACGCGCCCGTCATCAGGCTGTCGGCGTCCAGCACGATCATGTGCTCGTAGGCGCCGCCCCAGCGGGTCACGAAATCCGCGATGTTGCCGGCCTTGCGGTGATGGTTCTTCTCCCGGTGGCGATAATAGAGGCGCGCGTTTGGCCCGAGTTCCTGCCGGAGCAGCAGGAAGGCGCGTTCCTCCGCGATCCAGGCGTCGGGATGGGTCGAGTCGGAGAGGATGAAATAGTCGAAGGCCCGCCCCTGGCCCGTCGCGTCGACGGATTCGCGGATCGCCTGCACGGCCGAGAAGGTCCGGGCGGTCTGCTCGTTGTAGACCGGCATGACGATCGCGGTGCGGGTCCTGAGCGGCCGTCCTGGCGGCCCCGTCTGGCGGTCCGGCGCGAGGAGGAGCTTCCCGAAGCCGACGAGCGCGCTCGTGAAGGCGAGCGCGATCCAGGAGAAGTTCACCACGAAGAGCGCGAGCAGCACGTATTGCAGGATCGTCGTGCGGCTGACCGAGACGACCTCGTACATCTCCCAGGCGCCGTAGACGGTGAGCAGCGCCGCGCCGCCGAAGACGAAGAGACGCGCGCCCCAGGGCGTCGGCGGCTTTGCGTTCGGGAAGGCCA
>JAFAPJ010000158.1 GCA_019247255.1 Methylobacteriaceae bacterium
TCTCTGGGTGCGGGGCGATTCGAACGCGCCCTCCTACTGGAACCGGCCGGACAAGACGGCCGAGACCATGCGGGAGGAGGGCTGGATCTACACGGGCGACCGCATGGTGCGGGACGAGGACGGCTTCCACTTCTTCCGCGGCCGGGCGGACGACCTCGTGAAGGTCTCGGGCCAGTGGGTCTACCCGCTCGAGGTCGAGCTCTGCCTTGCCGAGCATCCCGCCGTGCGCGAATGCGCGGTCCTCGCGGTCGAGCTGCCCGACCGGCGCATGACCTTGCGGGCTTTCGTGGTCCCGTCGGGGCCCGAAGCCGCCGGCCCCGACCTGACCGGACTGCTCCAGGCCCATGTCAAGACCACGCTGCTGCCCTATAAATATCCGCGCGAGGTCATCTACCTCGACGAGCTGCCGAAGACCGGCACCGGCAAGATCGACCGGCAGGCGCTCCTGAAGCTACGGCGCCCGGAACCGGTCCTGGAGGAAGCGCGATGAGACCGATCATGATGGCGGCTTGCCTGGCGTTCGTCGCGGGCGCGGCCCTGGCCGACGAGCCGAGCACCTCGGGCGCGGCATTCTGGGGCGAGCCGACCGTCGATGGCGGCGCCTGCTGCCGGACGCTCGGCGAGGTCCGTGACAACATCGACCGGCTCGACCGCGAGATCGTCCGGCTCATGGCCGAGCGCGGGAAATACGTGCACGAGGCGGCCCGTTTCAAGAAGAACCCGGCCCAGGTCGAGGCGCCCGAGCGAGCCGAGGCCGTCGTCCGGAAGGCCGGCGCCCTCGCGAAGGAGAACGGGCTCTCGCCGGTCGTCGCCGAAGCCAGCTACCGGGCCATGGTCGGGGCCTTCATCAGCTACGAGCAGGGCGTGTTCGCGGAGATGGCCGCGAAGGGCCAGCTTCCGACCGCCGCCAAATAGGAGCCGCGTCATGGAACATGCCGTCCTGGACACGCCGGAGCGCCGCGCCTTCTACGCGGCGATCGACGGCGAGAACCTCTCGGCGCTGTGGACCAACATGGCGGCGCTGATCACGCCCGAGCCGCGCAGCGCCTGCCGGCCATTCCTTTGGCGCTTCGACGCGATCCGGGCCCGCATGATGGAGGCGGGGGCGCTCATCACCGCCAAGGAGGCCGAGCGCCGCGTTCTCGTGCTGGAGAATCCCGGCCTCCGGGGCCAGTCGAAGATCACCACCTCGCTCTATGCTGGGATTCAGCTCGTGATGCCGGGCGAGGTCGCGCCCGCGCATCGCCACACCCAATCCGCTCTGCGCTTCGTCCTCGAGGGCCGGGGCGCCCACACGGCCGTCGGCGGCGAGAAGACCATGATGGAGCCCGGCGATTTCGTGATCACGCCGTCCATGCAATGGCACGATCACGGCAACGCGTCGCCCGATCCGATGTTCTGGCTCGACGGGCTCGACATTCCGGTCGTCCAGTTCCTGGACGCCTCCTTCGCCGAGGGGCTCGGGGAGGACGAGCAGCCGATCACGAAGCCGACGGGCGATTCGTGGGCGCGCTACGGCCACAACCTCCTGCCGGTCGACCTGAAGCGGAGCTCGCGCACCTCGCCGATCTTCAACTATCCCTACGCGCATAGCCGCGAGGCGCTCGAGCGCATGAAGGCGGCCGGCGACCCCGACCCCTGCCACGGCTTCAAGCTGCGCTACACGAACCCGGTCACGGGCGACCACGCGATGCCCACGATGGGCACCTTCCTGCAGCTCCTGCCGAAGGGCTTCGCGACCTCGCGCTACCGCTCGACGGACGCGACGGTCTTCGTCCCGGTCGAGGGCCGCGGCCGCAGCCGGATCGGCGAGGAGACCTTCGCGTGGGGGCCGCGGGACGTCTTCGTGGTGCCGAGCTGGAAATCGGTCACCCACGAGGCGGACGATGAGGCCGTGCTGTTCAGCTACTCGGACCGGCCGATCCAGGAAAAGCTCGACCTCTGGCGCGAGGACCGCGGCAACGCCTGACGCCGCGCTCAGCGTCCCGGCTCGCTCGGCGGCGCATCCTCCTCGGCGATGAGCAGGCCCGGGTCGACGGCTTGGCGCACGTTGCGCATGGCGGGCGCCGGCCAGGCGAGGACGAGGCGGCCGACGAGGTCCTCGAGGCCCGGCTCCTCGACCGCGTCGTAGAAGACCGGGCAGCGCGCCCGCGCGATGAAGGCGTGCAGGAGCGGCGCCGCGTCGTAATCGTAGACGAGGTCGCCCGGCGCCACGCCCTTGCGGCGCGCGAAGACGCGGGCGAGCCCGACGAAGCGGGCGCGCCCGGTCGCCTCCGCGGCGAAGGACAGGACGAGGTTCCCGTGGCCGAGCCGGCGGCCGTCCTGCATGCGGGCATAGGCCGGCAGCAAGCCCTGCTGGACGAGTTCCGCGAAGGACGGGACGTCCGTCGAGCGGTCCTCGGGATGCAGCGTGTGGCGCACGGCCCGGATGCCGGGCTCGTCGAGCCCGCGCTCGGCGAGAAGGGCCGCGAGCGCCCGGCCCGGAGCGCTCGCCGTCAGGATCCGCTCTCGGGCGGTCGGGCATGCGGCCCGACGAGCGCGACGAGCGCCGCCGCGGCCTCGTCCTCCGTGCGCCCCGACGTGTCGAGCGCGGCGCTCGCCCGCGCATAGAGCGCCTCGCGGCTCGTCAGGATCGCCCGCAGCTCCTCCATGGCGGCCCGGTCGTCCGCCATCGGCCGCAGGTCGCCCTGCGCCCGGACCCGGCCCATATGGTCCTCCGGCCGCGCCTTCAGCCAGACGGTGCGGAAGGACGA
>JAFAPJ010000159.1 GCA_019247255.1 Methylobacteriaceae bacterium
TCGGCGACGCCGCGGCGAGCGGCGACGCGGAGGCGCAGGCGGGCCGGCTCGGGCGCCCGCTGGCCTTCGCGCGCGATGAGGCGACCTCGGGAGCCCGGTCGTGACGATCGGCCTGTCGCCGGACGAGATCCGCGCCAAGGCCGAGCGCCTGGGGCCCTGGTTCCACAACATGGACCTCGGGAACGGAATCTGGACGGCGCCCGACCACTTCCTCGGCGATTATCCCGGCGTGAAGTTTCGCGGCTTCGCCCACGCGCTGCCGGCCGACCTCACGGGCAAGTCCGTCCTCGATATCGGCTGCAACGGCGGCTTCTACTCGATCGAGATGAAGCGGCGCGGCGCCTCGCGCGTCCTCGGGATCGACTTCGACGAGGATTACCTGGCGCAGGCCCGCTTCGCGGCCGACATCACGGGCCAGGAGATCGAGTTCCGGCAGCTCTCCGTCTACGACGTGGGCGCGCTCGGCGAGCGTTTCGACCTCGTGATCTTCATGGGGGTCTTGTACCACCTGCGCCACCCGCTTCTCGCGCTCGACCTCATCCACGAGCACGCGGCGAAGGACCTGCTCGTCTACCAGTCCCTGCAGAGGGGCTCGCCCGTCATCGAGCCCGTCCCCGAGAACGCGGAGTTCTGGGACACCGCGATGTTCGACGCGCCCTCCTACCCGAAGCTGCATTTCATCGAGGGAAGCTACGCGGACGACCCAACGAATTGGTGGGCGCCGAACGCGGCCTGCTCGGCCGCGATGCTGCGCTCGGCCGGCTTCGCGATCCTCGACCATCCCGAGGAGGAGGTCTTCGTCTGCCGCCGCGTCGAGGTCGAGCCGAAGCCATGGACCGGTCCCGTCTATCCGGCGAAGGGAGTGCCCGCGTGATCGAAGCCGCGATGATCTGGAACGAGCCCAACAACAAGTCGCATTGGGATCCCAATCTCGACCCCGATTGGTCGCGCTTCGGCGAGATGGTGCGGCTTGCCGGGCAGGCGATCCGGGCCGAGAACCCGCGCCTCCCGCGCGTGCTCGGCGGCATGTCGCCGATCGACCCGCAATTCGTGAACCGGCTCGCCGGCTACGGCACGCTCGACCACGTCGACGCGCTCGCGGTCCATGGCTTCCCGCTCGACTGGAACCTCTGGTCGATTCACGAATGGCCGGACAAGATCGGGGAGATCCGGGCGGTGACGGACAAGCCCGTCTGGGTTTCCGAGGTCGGGATCTCGAGCTTCGGGGCCGAGGAGGTCCAGGCCTGGGGCCTGCGCAAGACCGCAGAGCTCTTGCGGGGCCGCGCGCCGCGCCAGCATTGGTACAGCCTCTACGACCTGCCCAGGACCTGGGAGGCGACGACCCGGCACAAGGAGGCCGAGGGCTCCTCCTATTACCGGCATTTCCACATGGGGCTCCTGCGCGAGGACGGCTCGCCGAAGCCCGCGGCGGAGATCTTCGGCGAGTTCACGCCCGAGATGGGCATCTGCCAGTGGTTTCATTTCGAGGATCACCGGCTCGACGACGCGGTCGCCTGGATGAAGCGGCTCGGCGTGACCTACCTCCGCACGGGCCTGTCCTGGGCGGATTACTACCGGCCGAACGCGCTGGCCTGGTTCGACCGGACGATGGACGCGCTCGCCGATTTCGACGTGACGGTTACGTTCTGCTTCACGCCCGAGCATCTCGGCCTCGAGCCCCACCACACGAGCCCGCCGCGCGAGCCCGCGCTGTTCGCGGAGTTCTGCGCCGAGATGGTGCGCCGCTATGCGCCGGCGCGGATCGAGACCGCGGCGGCGTGATCCGGAGGGGCGACCGCCGTCATGCGCTCGAGGGGCCTGGCCGAGGCAGGGCCGGCGACAGGACCTGAACCGGTCCGACCTGTCCGCCGCTCCGACGCCGCCCGGCCCTTCCTGGCGCGCGTCGCCGACCCGAGCCGGCCGCCGCTTGCCGGGCGGATCGCGCTCGTCGTGGCGCATCCCGACGACGAGACCCTCGCGGCGGGATCGCTCCTCGGCCGGATCGAGAGGCTCACCCTCGTCCACGTGACCGACGGTGCGCCGCGCGGCGGCGAGGACGCGCAGCGCCACGGCTTCGCGAGCGCCGCGGATTACGCGGCCGCCCGTTCGGCCGAGCTCGACGCGGCGCTCGCTGCGGCGGGCGCCCGGCCGGTGCGCCGGATCGCGCTCGGGTTGCCGGACCAAGGCGCCGCCGATCGCCTGGCTGCTCTCGCCCGCAGTCTCGCCGACCTCCTGGCGGACCAGGATCTCGTCCTCACCCATGCCTACGAGGGCGGGCACCCCGACCACGATGCGGTGGCTTTCGCGGTGGCGGCCGCAACCCGCCTCCGACCGGGGCCGGCCGTCGTCGAGTTTCCGCTCTACCGCCTCGGGCCGGACGGCAACTGGCAGCGCCAGGATTTCGGTCCCGGCGGGCCGGAAGCGGAGGCTGTCGTGCTCGGCCCGGAGGTGGTCGCGGCCAAGCGCGCCATGCTGGCGGCGCATCGCAGCCAGGCCGAGACGCTCGCCTCGTTCGATCTTCAGCGCGAGCTGTTCCGGACGGCGCCGGACCAC
>JAFAPJ010000180.1 GCA_019247255.1 Methylobacteriaceae bacterium
ACGAACTGACTGCCGCCGCTCGGCGCGCGCGGATCATCCTCAAGCTCGAGCGCCGGGCGCCGGGTCTCGGCCGCGGTCGGAGCGGAACCGCGACCCGCGCGCGCGGCCCGCGGGGAGGGGGTCGTCTCGAAGTTGTAGGGGTCGCCCGCGGTATCCTTAGGCTTCGTCCGTCGCGCCGGCTTCGGCTTGGCTTGCGCGTCGCGCGGCACGGGATCGTTCATGGAGGGAGGCGTCGGGAACGACGACGTCTGGGCCGAGGCCGGGAGGGCCAACCCGACCGCAATGACCGGCGTCGCGAGCGCGAGAGCGAGCTTCATACGTGATCCTTATCCGCCGCGATGGGCGGCTCTGACATCGGTCTTATCACCGGATCGTGGCGACGACGACGCGGCCTGGCGCTTGCCCGCCTTCCAGCGAACGCCTAGCCGGATGCCATGGGCGCGCTCCGTTTCGTGCTCGGCGACCAGCTGAACCGCCGCATCTCCTCGCTCGTCGACCTCGATCCCGAGGCCGACCTCGTCCTGATGGTCGAGGTCACGGAGGAGGCGACCTACGTCCGCCACCATAAGCAGAAGATCGCCTTCCTGTTCTCCGCGATGCGCCACTTCGCCGAGGAGCTGCGGGGGGAGGGGGTTCAGGTCGCCTATGTCAGGCTCGACGATCCGGAGAACACCGGCAGCTTCTCGGGCGAGCTTGCCCGGGCCGTCGACCGGCATCGGCCGGAGCGGGTCGTCGTCGCCGAGCCCGGGGAGTGGCGCGTCTGGGACGCGATGCGCCGCTGGAGCGAGCGCCTCGGCCTGCCCGTCGAGATCCGGGAGGACAACCGCTTCCTCTGCTCGCGCGCGGCCTTCTCGCGCTGGGCCGAGGGCAAGCCCGCCTACACGATGGAGTTCTTCTACCGGGCGATGCGCAAGCAGACCGGCCTCCTCATGGACGAGGCGGGCGGCCCGGAAGGCGGGCGCTGGAATTTCGACAGGGAGAACCGCAAGCCGCTGCCGAAGCGTGCCGATCCGCCCCCGCCGCCGCGCTTCGAGCCGGACGCGATCACGCGCGACGTCCTCGTCCTCGTCCACGAGCGGTTCGACGGGCATTTCGGGCGGCTCGAGCCCTTCGGCTGGGCCGTCACGCGGGCCGACGCCGTCGCGGCGCTCAGCCACTTCCTCGAGCACCGGCTCCACTCCTACGGCGACTACCAGGACGCCATGCGGGAAGGCGTCGACTTCCTCTACCATTCGGCGCTCTCGCCCTACCTCAATTCGGGTTTGCTTACGGCCGAGGAGGTGGCCCGCGCCGTCGAGCTCGCCTGGCGGGAAGGGCTCGCTCCCCTCAACGCGGCAGAGGGCTTCATTCGCCAGGTGATCGGCTGGCGGGAATACGTACGAGGCGTCTACTGGCATCGGATGCCGGATTACGCGGCCACGAACGCGCTCGGCGCGACGCGACGGCTGCCCTGGTTCTACTGGTCGGGCGAGACCCGGATGAACTGCCTCGCGGACTGCATCCGCAGCACGGCCGACCACGCCTGGGCGCATCACATCCAGCGCCTGATGGTGACGGGCAACTTCGCGCTGATCGCCGGCATCCGCCCGTCCGAGGTCGAGGAATGGTACCTCGTCGTCTACACGGACGCCTACGAATGGGTGGAGCTGCCGAACACCCACGGCATGATCCTGTACGCCGACGGCGGGGTGCTCGGGACGAAGCCCTATGCGGCCTCGGGCGCCTACATCAACCGGATGTCCGATTACTGCGGGCGCTGTCACTACGACGTGCGCGAGCGGACGGGCGAGAAAGCTTGTCCTTTCAACTATCTCTACTGGGACTTCATCATGCGACATGAGGACGGCCTCGCCGACAATCCGCGCATGAGGATGCCCTACACGACCCTTGCCCGCATGAGCGACGCGCAGCGCACGGCGATCCGCGAGAGCGCCGAGGCGTTCTTCGCCTCGCCCGAGATGTCCCCCGACCCGCCGGATCGGCCGGGGCCCGCCTCGGCGCGGGACGTTCAGCCCTCCCTTCTTTAGTCATGGGACGCAAGGCGCGGCGTCGCGCGCCTTGTCTTCGGGCGAGCCGGCTCCTAGGTTCCGCGCAACATTTCGGCGCCGCGACGTGTCGGCGCGTGGAGGGACGCCATGGGTGGCGCGAGCATCTGGCACTGGGTCGTCGTGGGCGGCATCGTGATGCTGCTCTTCGGACGCGGCAAGATCTCCGAGATGATGGGCGACGTCGCCAAGGGCATCAAGGCGTTCAAGAAGGGTATGTCGGACGAGGACGAGAAGCCCGTCGCGGCCTCCACCGCGGCGGAGCCCGTCCGCAATCTCGAGCATCGGCCGGCCGAGGCGCCCGCCGCCTCCGCGACCTTCGCGGACCGCAAGCTCGGCTGAGCGCGCCCGTCGCGCATAGGCAGAATATCGCCCGCGTCGTGCCGTCGCGGGAAAAGCCCTGAGGGGCGAGGCCCGCGTCGATGCTGGATATGAGCTGGGGCGAGGTGATGGTGATCGGCGGCGTCGCGCTGATCGTCATCGGCCCGAAGGACCTGCCCCGCGCGCTTCGCACGGTCGGGCAGATGACGTCGAAGGTACGTCGGCTCGCGGGCGAATTTCAGAGCCAGTTCAACGAGGCCATGCGCGAGGCGGAGCTCGAGGAGGTCCGCCGCGACCTCGAGAACGTCAACCGCTCCGTCGCGAACGCGACGTCGAGGACCTTCAATCCGATTCAGACCATCAGGGATGAGCTGAAGGGCGCGATCGAGACTCCGACGGGCGCGACCCTGCCGGTCGCCGCGAACGCGCCGTCGGCTCTTCCTGCCGAGAACCCGGCGGCGCTGCCCGATGCGGGCCTTCCCGGCGCCGTGCCGGTCGTCGAGGAAGGCGGGGCCGTGCCCCAGATCGAGCCCGCCGCGCCGCCCGCCGGACCCGCACCCCATATTCACGCGCCGATGCCGACCGAGCCGGCCGGCCCGGGCCTCGAGGGCGGCTCGGTCGTGCCCGAACGGCAGCGAGGGCCGGAAGCCGCATGAGAACCGCCGCGGACGAGGCGGAGATCGAGGCGTCGCGCGCTCCGCTCATCGAGCACCTGATCGAGCTGCGCGCGCGGCTGATCAAGGCGCTGATCGCCTTCGTGATCATGTTCTTCCTGTGCTTCGCGGGCGCGAAGCACATCTACAACATCCTGGTGCAGCCTTACGTCTGGGCGGTGGGCGACCCGACCAAGGCGCACATGGTCTACACGCACGCGCTCGAATTCCTGTTCACACAGATCCAGGTCGCGCTGTTCGGCGCCGGGTTCCTGTCCTTCCCGATCGTCGCCACGCAGATCTACAAATTCGTTGCACCAGGTTTGTACCGCAACGAGCGCCAGGCCTTCCTGCCGTACCTGACCGCGACGCCCATCCTTTTCGGGCTCGGAGCGCTCCTCGTCTATTTCGTCGCAATGCCGCTCCTGATGCGGTTCTCAGTCTCGATGCAGCAGCTCGCGGCGAACGAAGGCCCGGATATCCAGTTTTTACCCAAGGTGAACGAGTATCTCTCGCTCATCATGACGCTGATCTTCGCCTTCGGAATCTGCTTCCAGCTGCCCGTCATTCTGACGCTGCTCGCGCGAGCCGGGATCATCGATTCGCAGTTCCTGAAGGACAAGCGCCGCTACGCGATCGTCATCGTCTTCGTGGTCGCGGCCGTGCTGACTCCGCCGGACGTCATCAGCCAGGTCTCGCTCGCGATCCCGACGCTCCTCCTCTACGAGGCCGCGATCATCTCCGTCGTCATGGTCGAGAAGCGCCGCGAGCGGGACGCGCTGGAAAGCTCGACCTAGCTTTCCGCCGTCGGCGGGCGATAGGCCGCGTAGAAGATCCGCACGGCCCCCTCGACCGCGCGGACGATCTCCTCGTCGCTGACGCGGTCGATCGCGGCGAAGAGGAGCTTGCGCAGCAGGCCGGACGAGCACAGCCCAAGGAAATGCTCGGCCGCGACCTGCGTGTCCTCGCAGGCGAGGCGCCCGGCCGCGACCTGGCTGTCGAGATAGCGGCTGAGCCGGCCGACGCCGTTGCGGGGACCTGCCTCGTAGTAGGCCTGGCCGAAGCGGGGAAAGCGATCCGCCGCCCCGATCACCATGCGGACGGACGCGATATGGGCGGGCGTCACCATCGCCTGAAGAAAGCTGCGGCCGAGCCGGCTCAGGACGCCCCGGATGTCCGGATCGCTCTCGTCGAGGCGGAACAGCGCCTCCGCGAGACCTTCCTTCTCGGACAGGGTCAGGGCCTCGAACAAGGCCTCCTTCGAGTCGAAATAGACGTAGAGCGTGCCCTTCGAGACGCCGGCCGCCTTGGCGATCTCGCCCATGCTCGCCGCGTCAAAGCCCTGGGCCAGGAAGACGCGTCGCGCGCCGTCCAGGATCTGACGCCGTTTGGCGCGGTCGGGCGTGGCCTCCGGCGAGGCCGCGGCTCTCTCGATCACCTCAGCATCGGACATGCCGCCCTCGCCGCGTTTTCGCGCCGGCCACGATTGACCGAACCGTTCGGTCAATCTATGTAGAGGACCAACAAGGCATGTCAATGCCGCCTGTGAGGCCTGTGTCCGATGGCTCCTCGTGGTGATCTCTCCGCACCCGGCGCGCTCCCAGCCGCTCGCGACGCGACCGATTTCGGCCGTCCCGCGGCGCCGTCCAGCCCAGTCCCGGCTCCCTCCGGTCCCGCTGTGCCCGCCGCGCTTCCGACGGCTACTGTCGTCGCGTCACCGCCCGCGGCTCTCGCGGAGCCCGCGTCTCGCAAAAGGTCGCGCAAGCGCGTCGTTCTCCTGACGATCCTTGCGCTCGTCCTCGGGGGCGGC
Source organism: Methylobacteriaceae bacterium (assembly GCA_019247255.1). GTDB lineage: Bacteria > Pseudomonadota > Alphaproteobacteria > Rhizobiales > Beijerinckiaceae > Enterovirga. The sequence continues at coordinate 4,830 of JAFAPJ010000180.1, forward strand.
GGCTATGCCGGCTACGGCTACTGGACGAACGGCCGATTCATGATCGCGACGGACGATGCCTATGTCGGGTCCGAGATCACGATCCTGGCCGCGAAGGTCTCGGGCTACATCGCGGAGATCGCGGTGCGGCCGAACCAGGAGGTCGCCGCCGGGCAGGTGATCGCCCGCATCGACGACGTCGATTATCGCCTGGCCGTGCAAGCCGCGGCCGACAAGCTCGCGACGCAGCGCTCGACGATCGACCGGATCGCCCGGCAGGTCGAGGCCGCGAAGGCGCAGGTCGCGCAAGCGGACGCGCAGGCCGCGGCCTATCGGGCCGACGCGGCGCGCGCCGCCGCCGATTACGACAGGCAGGTCAGGCTCGCGCAAAGCGACTACGCGACCAAGGCCCGGCTCGAACAGGCGGTCGCCGACCGCGACCGGAGCGTCGCGAGCGTGCGCGGCGCCGATGCGGGGCTGCTCGCCGCCCAGGCGAACGTCGCGGTGCTCGACGCCCAGCGCGCGGAGGCCCAGCGGGTCGAAGGCGAGCTCCGGACAGCGCTCGCCAAGGCCGAGCGCGACCTCTCCTTCACGGTCGTCAAGGCGCCCGTCGCCGGGGTCGTCGGCAACCGGGCCGTGGAGGTCGGGAGCTACGTCCAGCCCGGAACCCGCATGGCGGCGCTGGTTCCGCTCGCGGACCTGCACGTCGATGCGAACTTCGAGGAGACGCAGCTCGGCGGGATCAAG
>JAFAPJ010000192.1 GCA_019247255.1 Methylobacteriaceae bacterium
GTGCCGGAGGCGGTCCACGCGGCGGCCGACGTGCGGCTGACGGTTCCGCTGCGGCCGGGGCTGCGCTCGCTCAACGTCGCGGTCGCGGGCGCGATGATCCTCGGCGAAGCGCTGCGTCAGACCGTCTGGGCGTAGCTCGCCACGTAGGGCTGCGGGATGGCGGAGCGCGGCTGGAAGAAGCTCGGCGCCTCCGCGTCCTGCTCCCAGGCATGGCTGATGCCGAGCACCGTCTCGGTGCTCCCCAGGCACAGGAACCCGCCGCGGGCGAGGCGGCCGCCGACGGCCGCGAGCACCCGCCGCTTCGTCTCGGCATCCAGGTAGATCAGCAGATTGCGGCAGAAGACGACGTCGAACTGCCCGAGCCGCTCGAGCGGATCGAGCAGGTTCTGAACCCGGAAGTCGACGGCGCGGCGCAGCTCCGGCGAGATCACCCAGCCGTCGGGCCCCTGCTCGAAATGCGTGAGGAGAAGACGGATCGGCAGCCCGCGTTGCACCTCGAACTGCGAGTAGCGCCCGGCCTTCGCACGAGCGACCACCTCGGCCGAGATGTCGGTCGCGACGATATCGACCGTCCAGCCCTCGAGCGCGGGAGCCATCTCGGCCAGGATCATGGCGACCGAGTAGGCCTCCTGCCCGGTCGAGGCCGCGGCCGACCAGATGCGGAGCCGGCGCGACGCCGCCCGGGCCTCCACGAGCCGCGGCAGGATCGAGCGCTGGAGCGCCTCGAACGGGGCGCGGTCGCGAAAGAAGCTCGTCTCGTTGGTGGTCATCGCCGCGACGACCTGGGCCGCGAGATCCGGGTCCCGGCCGGAGCGCAGCGTTCCCGCGAGCGCGGCCAGGGAGGCGAGCCCCGCATCGCGCAGGATCGGGGCGAGCCGGATCTGGAGGAGGTAGCCCTTCTCCGGGCCGAGATGGAGGCCCGAGCGCGCCTTCAGGAAGGCCCGCAGGTAGGAGGTGTCGCCCTCCGTCACGGGAGCGCCACTCCGGCGAGCCCCGCGATCGTGCGGGCCATGGCCGGGACCGGCAGGATCTCGTGGGCGAGGCCCGCCCGGGCGATGCTGCCCGGCATGCCCCACACCACGCTCGAGGGCTCGTCCTGGACCAGGATTGTCGCCCCCGCGGCCGCCGCCTCGCGGGCGCCCGCCGTCCCGTCATGTCCCATTCCGGTGAGGACGGCGACCACCAGACCGGCGCCGAATTGCCCGACGGCGTCGTGGAGCAGGAGGTCGAGCGCCGGCCGGCAATGGCCGATCGCCGGCCCGTCGTCCAGCCGGATCAGCGGGAGTCGGGCCGAGCGGTGCAGCCCCATATGGCGTCCGCCCGGCGCGATGTAGATGCGCCCGGGCGCGAGCGCCTCCCCTTCCTGCCCTTCGCGCACCGCGAGCCCCGTCTCGTGCCGCAGGTGCTCGGCGAAGACGGCCGTGAAGATCGGCGGCATGTGCTGCACGACGAGGATCGGCACGCGCTCGGAAACGGGACCCAGCCGCTTGATGAGGTCGGTCAGGGCCCTGGGCCCGCCCGTCGAGGCGCCGAGGACGAGGCAGCGCAGATGCGGCGCCCGCCGGCGGGCGGCCGCGAAGGACGTCGGCGGCAGAGCCGCCGGCGCCGGGGCGACACGCGGCGGCTCGTGGGCCGGATGGGGCACGCCGCGCGAGTGGCGCGTCGCCAAGCCCTGGAGCTTATGGGCGAGCTCGTCGCGGAAGCTCAGCGAAAGCGTGAGCTCGCGCTGGCTCGCGGGCTTGGGCAGGTAATCCACGGCGCCGAGCGACAGGCAGCGCAGCGAGATTTCGGCGTTGCGCTGCGTGAGGGTCGAGACCATCACGATCGCGACGTCCGGCCGGCGCGCGAGGAGCATCGGCAGGAGCGCGACCCCGTCGAGGCCGGGCATGTCGACGTCGAGCAGGATGATGTCCGGCCGCGCCGCGTCGAGCCCGGCGAGCGCCGAGCGACCGTCCGGCGCCCGGGCCGCCACGACGAAGCCCGGGATGCTCTCCACCCAGCGCGCGACGAGCCCGCGGACGACGACGGAATCGTCCACGATCATCACCCGGACCGCGCTCTCCGGCGCGGGGGTCGCGGCCGCCTGGGCCATCGTCGCGGCCTCCGCCGCCGGCCGTCAGACGATCCCGACCTCCTGCAGCTTCACCGCGATGATCTCCTTGTCGAAAGGCTTCATGACGTATTCGTCGGCCCCGGCATGCATGGCGCGCGCGATATGGGCGACGTCGTTCTCCGTCGTGCAGAACACGACCTTGGGGGTCTCGCCGCCGGGCAGCCGACGGAGCTCCTGGAGGAACTCGTAGCCGTCCATCACCGGCATGTTCCAGTCGAGGAGGACGGCGTCCGGCATCCGCGTCCGGCAAGCCGCCAGCGCCTGCTGGCCGTCCTCAGCTTCCGAGACCTGGAGCGACATACTCTCCATAATCCGGCGGGCAACCTTTCGGATCACGGCGGAATCGTCGACGACGAGGCAATGTTTCATGGGTCCGGTCCTGGTCATCAGGCGTGGGATGGGGAGTCGAGAGCGAGCACGGCGTCCACGTCGAGCTCGATGAGGATGCCGTCCGGCCGGCGATGGACAGCGCGCGACAGGCTGGCCCAGGGCTGGCCGAGATGGGCAGGCTTGTCGGCGAGGGTCGGGTCGGCGGCCGCGATCTCGTCGACCCGGTCGACGATGAGGCCGAAGCTGTCGCCCTCGACCTCGATCCCGACCGCGGTCCGGGCGCTCGCCGCCGCCGCCTCCGGCAGGCCGAGCCGACGGCGCAGGTCGATCGCCGTGACGATCCGGCCGCGCATGTTGAGCAGGCCGGCGACGTCCGGTCGCGAGAGCGGCACGGGCGTCATCTCGGTGATGGTGAAGACGTCGCGCACCCGCTCGATCGGGATGCCGAAGCGCTGCCCGGCGACCGACATGGTCACGAGCGCGCTGCCATCCGGGATGGCGGCCGCGAGGTCGGGCGCGCGCTCGCTCATGCCGCCCACCTCTCGGTCGCGGCCGTTTCCGGCGCCGTGCCTTCGGCGATCGCCGCGAGCAGGCCGCTGCGGTCGAACTTTGCCACGATGTCGTGGACCCCGAGACTCCGGGCCCGGTCGAGCTCCGCCTCGTCGAGGCCGGAGGCGAGCCCGATCACGAGCGCCTGCGCGTTGCGTGGGGCCCGGCGCAAGCGCTGCACGAGCTCGAGCCCGCTGCGCCCGCCGAGCTCGAGATCGGTCACCAGGATGTCGACCGCCTCCACCGAGACGGCGCGCATCGCCTCCTCGAGGCTCGCCGCAGCCCTGACGCGGTAGCCTGCGGCCCGGAGAACCGGCGTCAGCATCTCGCGGAAGAAGGCGTTGTCGTCGACGAGGAGAAGCGACCCCGACGGGGGGGCGCCGCCGAGCGCGCTCCACCCCTCATGCGCCCGGGGCAGATAGGCCGCGAGGTCGATGAGGTCGGTCGCGCGGCCGCGCACGATCGCCGAGCCGAGGCTGTCCGGACCGCCGCCGGGCTCGATCGCGAGCGCGCATTCGACGACGTCGACGATCTCGCGCACCGCGAGACCCATGGTCCGCTCGCCGTCCGACACGATCACGAGCGGCTGGCGCTCAGCCGCGAGCGAGATCTCGGGATCGACCGGCACCACCGGGATCAGCCGGCCGCGATATTGGATGCGCGCCCGCCCGCCGCTCTGCTCGATGGACGAGCCATCGACCTCCTCGAGCCGGGTGACGAGCGCGAGCGGCAGCGCCTTGAGGTCACCTGCCCCGCCCCGGAACACCAGGATGGTGTCCGGCTCGGCGAGCTCGTCCGTCGCGGACGGCGCCGTGCCCTCGGCGCCGTTGCGCAGGGCGTCCGACCCGAAGCGTCGCGCGAGGCCGTTCGGGTCGATGATGAGGACGACGGCGCCGTCGCCGAGGATCGTGTTGCCCGAGAAGAGGTTGATGTCGCGCAGCAGCCGGGAGACCGGCTTCACCA
>JAFAPJ010000266.1 GCA_019247255.1 Methylobacteriaceae bacterium
GGGTAAGGTCCCGTTAACCGTCCGCGGCGGACAGGAAGGCGGCCCGAATCGGCCGCCAGGGCGCTTCATGAACCCGATCGCGATCCTGCAATCCCTTTTCCTCGGCTTCGTGGAAGGGCTCACCGAGTTCCTGCCCGTCTCCTCGACCGGCCACCTCCTGCTCGTCGAGCATTTCTTCGGGCTGACGAGCGAGGCGGACAAGACGCTGGCGGTGCTGATCCAGCTCGGTGCCATCCTGGCGATCCTCAGCGTCTATTTCGGGCGCCTCATGCGCATCGCTCTCGCGCTCCCGACCGACCCGCAGGCGCGCCGCTTCGTCGTCGGCGTGCTGGTCGCGTTCCTGCCCGCCGCCGTGATCGGGGCGGCGCTCCACGGCTTCATCAAGGGCGTTCTCTTCAACCCGCTCATCGTCTGCGTGTCGCTGATCATCGGCGGCTTCATCCTGCTGGTCGTCGACCGGCTCCCCCTGCGCCCCCGCTTCGACGACGCGACCCGCTTCACGCTGCCCATGTATCTCGGGATCGGCTTCGTGCAGTGCCTCGCCATGATCCCGGGCGTGTCGCGCTCCGGCGCGACGATCGTCGGCGCCATGCTGTTCGGCGCCGACAAGCGCTCGGCCGCGGAATTCTCCTTCTTCCTCGCGATGCCGACCATGGCCGGGGCTTTCGCCTACGACCTCCTGAAGAGCTACAAGTTCCTCGCCCTCAACGATCTCGTTCTGATCGCCGCCGGCTTCGTGGCGGCCTTCCTGTCCGGCCTCGTCGTGGTGCGGATCTTCCTCGACTACATCTCACGCCACGGTTTCACGCCTTTCGCCTGGTGGCGCATCCTGGTCGGGTCCGCCGGCCTCGCGGGCCTCCTCGTCTTCGGCTGACGCGCTGCCCGCGCGGCAGGGCTGCCGCGCTTCGGTCACATTGACGGAACCGGGGCCGGGGCGTAGGGAGCCGCCGCCGAGAAAGAGGCCGGGGGCCTCGGCCAAGGTTCAGTTATGTCGGACATCGCGGGACCCGCGCAGCGCCACCTCACCACAGCGGTTCGTGTCGGGAATGTCGTGGTCGGGGGTGGGGCCCCGGTCGTCGTGCAATCCATGACGAACACGGACACTGCCGACGTCGACGCGACCGTCGCCCAGGTGTCCGCGCTCGCGCGGGCGGGGTCCGAGATCGTGCGCATCACGGTCGACCGGGACGAGGCGGCGGCCGCCGTGCCGAAGATCCGGGAGCGGCTCGACCGCATCGGCGTCGACGTCCCGCTCGTCGGCGACTTCCATTATATCGGGCACAAGCTCCTCGCCGACCACCCGGCCTGCGCCGAAGCGCTCGCCAAGTACCGGATCAACCCCGGCAATGTCGGCTTCAAGGAGAAGAAGGACCGGCAGTTCGGCCTCATCGTCGAGCTCGCGGCGAAGAACAACAAGGCCGTGCGGATCGGCGCGAACTGGGGTTCGCTCGACCAGGAGCTGCTGACGCACCTCATGGACGAGAATGCCAGGGCGGAGCGGCCGCGCGACGCCCGGGCGATCACCCGCGAGGCGCTCATCCGGTCGGCGCTCCTCTCGGCCGAGCGGGCCGAGGAGATCGGCCTTGCCGCGAACCGCATCGTCCTGTCCGCCAAGGTCTCGGCCGTGCAGGATCTCATCGCCGTCTATCGCGAGCTCGCCCGCCGTTCGGCTTACGCGATCCATCTCGGCCTCACCGAGGCCGGCATGGGCTCGAAGGGCATCGTGGCCTCGGCGGCGGCGCTCAGCGTGCTCCTGCAGGAAGGGATCGGCGACACGATTCGCGTGTCGCTGACCCCTGAGCCCGGCGGCGACCGCACGCTCGAGGTCAAGGTCGCGCAGGAGATCCTGCAGACCATGGGGTTCCGGACCTTCGTGCCGCTCGTCGCCGCCTGCCCGGGCTGCGGCCGCACGACCTCGACCGTTTTCCAGGAACTCGCGCGGGACATCCAGGATTGGATCCATGTCTCGATGCCGGATTGGAAGCGGACCTATCCGGGGGTCGAGACGCTGAACGTCGCCGTGATGGGGTGCATCGTGAACGGCCCGGGCGAATCCAAGCACGCCGATATCGGCATCTCCCTCCCGGGCACGGGCGAGACCCCGGCCGCCCCCGTCTTCATCGACGGCCGCAAGGCCATGACGCTGCGCGGACCCACGATCGCCCAGGACTTCAAGGTGCTCGTCGCGGATTACATCGAGCGACGCTACGGCCAGGTCGGCCGCGACGCGGCCGAATAGGCCCGTCCGGTTTCCGCATGAAGATGCGTCTCGCCGTCCGGCCTTCGCGGTCGGCGGGGCTACGCTCGCCCGGACGTCGTCCGCGGCGGCTCGAGACACGTCCATGAACAAGCCCAGCGCGGCGGCCGCGATCGCCGCCGACACGCACGAACCGGTCCCCGCCGCGGCGGCCGAGATGCCCGCCCCCGGCCATCACGGCACTGCGGGCTTCTGGACGCTGGCGCTCGGCTCCGTCGGCGTCGTCTACGGCGATATCGGCACGAGCCCGCTCTACGCCTTCCGGGAGGCGCTCGCGACCGCCCGCGAGGATGGCAGCCTGACGACCGGCGAGGTTCTGGGCGTCATCTCGCTCATCTTCTGGACGCTGACGCTCATCGTCACGATCAAGTACGTGTCGCTCGTCCTGCGCATGGACAACAACGGCGAGGGCGGCACGCTGTCCCTGATGGCGCTCGCCCGCAAGGCCGCCGGCGGGAGCGTCGCCATCATGACGCTCGGCCTCGTCGGGGCCGCGCTCTTCTACGGCGACTCGATCATCACCCCGGCGATCTCGGTTCTGTCCGCGGTCGAGGGCCTGAAGCTCGTGACCCCGGGCTTCGAGCCCTACATCCTGCCGATCACCATCGCGATCATCCTCGGGCTGTTCCTGGTCCAGAGCCACGGGACGGCGCGGGTCGCGGCCTTCTTCGGCCCGATCATGGCGCTCTTCTTCGTGACGATCGCGATTGCCGCGCTGCCGCATATCGCGCGCTCGCCGCTCATCTTCAGAGCGCTCAATCCCTGGCACGCGCTGTCCTACCTCGTGGGCCACGGCCACGGTGCGCTCCTTGCGCTCGGCGCCGTGTTCCTCGCGGTGACGGGCGCCGAGGCGCTCTTCGCCGATCTCGGCCATTTCGGGCGCCGGCCGATCCAGCGGGCCTGGCTCTTCTTCGTCTGGCCGTGCCTGGTCCTGAACTATCTCGGCCAGGGCGCGCTCGTCCTCGCCCATCCGGAAGCCGCCGCCGACCCCTTCTACCGGCTCGTGCCGGAATGGGCGCTTCTCCCGCTCGTGCTCCTGGCGACCGCCGCGACCGTGATCGCGAGCCAGGCGGTCATCACGGGCGCCTATTCCCTGTCGCGTCAGGCCGTGCAGCTCGGGCTTCTGCCGCGGCTCGAGATCCGCCACACCTCCGAGACGCAATCCGGCCAGATCTACCTGCCGCAGATCAACACGCTGCTGCTCGTCGGCGTCATCATCCTGGTCGCTCTCTTCAAGACCTCGAGCGCGCTCGCCTCCGCCTACGGCATCGCGGTCACCGGCACGATGATCATCACGGCGGTCCTCGCCTACATCATCATGCGCCGCGTCTGGGGTTGGAGCCCGCTGCGCTCGGCCCTCACCATCCTGCCCTTCCTCCTCGTCGAGCTCACGTTCCTCGCCGCGAACCTCCTCAA
>JAFAPJ010000440.1 GCA_019247255.1 Methylobacteriaceae bacterium
CAAGGGCGCGCTCGACATGAGCTTTTACCCGCTGCCTTATGCGGGCGGCGAGGTCGCGGAGGCGAATATCGGGCTCATGCCATGCCTCGTCACCTCCTACGAGCAGGGCGCGGGCTGGAAGAGCTCGCCCGCCGGCAAGAAGCTGACGCAGATCATGGCGGACAAGGGCGTGATCCTGGTCGCGCAGATCTGGCAGGCGGGCGGGGTCGCGAGCCGGGAACGCCAGCTCCTCGCGCCGGAGGACGCCAAGGGCCTCAAGGTGCGCGGCGGCTCGCGCGAGTTCGACCTGATGCTGAAGGCCGCCGGCGCCGCGACGCTGAACCTGCCCTCGAACGAATCCTACGCCGCGATGCAGACGGGCGCCTGCGACGCGGTCGTCACCTCCTCGACCTCGCTCATTTCCTTCCATCTCGACGAGCTCTCGAAGGGGCTCACATCCGGTCGCGGCCGCTCCTTCTGGTTCATGCTCGAGCCGCTGATGATGTCGAAGGCGGTTTTCGACAAGCTGCCGAAGGACCAGCAGGACGCGATCCTGGCGCTCGGGGCCGAGCTCGAGCCCTTCGGGACGGACGGCGCCAAGGCCGACGACGTGAAGGTCGAGGAGACGTTCGGCAAGGCGGGCGCCAAGGTCGCCGTGATGGACGAGACGACGCTGGGCAAATGGCGCGACGTCGCCCGCGCGACCGCCTGGAAGGATTTCGCGGAGCGCTCGGCCTCCTGCGCCGACCTCCTCAAGCTCGCCGAGGGCTCGGCGTGAGCCACGGCCTCGGCCCGGCCGAGGACGTCGCCGCGGCCGCGCCCGCGACGGGGCTTCTCGGCGGGCTCGAGCGGGCCCTCGCGCTCCTGAACCGGCTCGTCATGGCGCTGGGCGGCGTCGCGCTCGTCGCCGCCTCCGCCGTGCTCACCTATTCCGTCGTCGCCCGCTACCTGCTCAAGATCCCGACCGATTGGCAGGACGAGACCGCGGTCTTCCTCCTCGTCGGGACGACCTTCCTCTGCGCGGCCGCCGTCCAGTCCCGGCGCGGCCATGTCGGGATCGAGGCGCTCGCGGCCTTGCTGCCGCCGGCGGCGAACCGCCTGCGCCTGATCCTGGTGGATCTCCTCAGCTCCGCCTTCTGCGCCTTCTTCGCCTGGAAAAGCTGGACGCTGTTCCATGAGGCCTGGATCGACGACCAGCGCTCCACGTCCTCCTGGGGGCCGCCGCTCTGGATCCCGTACGCCTTGATGGCGGCCGGAACCACGGTGCTAGCCCTCCAGATCGCGTTGCAATTCGCCCGAGGCCTCGCCCAGCCGCGGCTCGCGCCCGACCGCGCCTCGACCGGCAGCGCGCTCCAGGGCGGCCGCCCCACGCCGGGCTCGGCCGCCGAGGCCGCTATCCGCCGCGAGGCGCCGGCCCGGTGAGCACGGCAGCCGTCGGATTTCTCTACGCGGGCGCGACGCTCGGGGTCATGTTCTCCGGCATGCCGATCGCGTTCGCGCTCGGCGCGGTCGCGGTCCTGTTCATGGCGACCCTGATGCCGGCCGCCTCGCTCGATACCGTCACCCAGAACGTCTACGAGGAGATGGCGTCCATCACGCTCCTCTCAATCCCGCTCTTCATCCTCAAGGGCGCGGCGATCGGGAAGTCGCGGGCCGGGCAGGACCTCTATTCCGCCATGCATGCCTGGATGCACCGCATCCCGGGCGGGCTCGGCATCGCCAACGTCTTCGCCTGCGCGCTCTTCGCCGCCATGGCCGGATCCTCGCCCGCGACCTGCTCGGCGATCGGGTCGGCCGGCATCCCGGAGATGCGCAAGCGCGGCTATTCGGGCGGATTCGCGGCCGGGATCATCGCGGCCGGCGGCACGCTCGGCATCCTCCTGCCGCCCTCCATCACGATGATCCTCTACGCGGTCGCGGCCGAGCAGTCGCTTGGGCGGCTCTTCCTCGCCGGGATCGGGCCCGGGCTCCTCCTCGTGGGCCTCTTCGCGCTCTATGCCGGCATCCGCTTTCGGCAGGAATACGCGCGCGCGAAGGTCGCCTACGAGGCGGGCGGAGCCGCCTCGCCGATCCTCGACCGGCACAGCTACACGATGGCCGAGCGCTTCGCCTCGCTCACCCGCGTCCTGCCCTTCGTGGTGCTGCTGACGGGCGTGATGGTCGCGCTCTACGGCGGCTACGCGACCCCGTCCGAGACGGCGGGCCTCGGGGGCATCTTGGCGCTCGTCCTCATCGCGCTCGTCTACGGGGTCTGGCGGCCGGGCGACCTATCGCCGATCCTGTCGGCGACGATCCGGGAATCGACCATGCTGATGCTCATCATCGGCATGTCGCTCCTCTATTCCTACGTGATGAGCTACCTGCACATCAGCCAGGCGGCCGCCCAGGCGATCGTCGCGATGGAGCTGCCGAAATGGCTGCTCCTCGCCGCGATCCTGGTTCTCGTCGTGGTGCTCGGGTTCTTCCTGCCGCCCGTCTCCATCATCCTGATGACGGCGCCGATCATCCTGCCGCCCTTGAAGGCCGCCGGCTTCGACCTCGTCTGGTTCGGCATCGTCATGACGATCGTCATGGAGATGGGGCTCATTCATCCGCCGGTCGGCCTCAACATCTTCGTCATCAAGAACATCGCGCCCGACATCCCGCTCGGCGACGTGATCTGGGGCACGGTGCCGTTCGTGCTCCTGATGGCTCTCGCGATCCTGATCCTGTGCCTCGTACCCGGCATCGCGACGGGCCTGCCCGACCTTGTCATGGGGGCGAAGTAGCCCGGTCGCGGCGCTACAAGGCGAAGGTCGGCTCCCCCGGCCCGGTGCGGGACGAAGCTGCGCACGAGCGTCGGCAGCCCCGTGCGAGACGGCCGTGCTCGGCCGAGTCTCCGTGGCTCATCTCGACCGGCCCTCCGTTCACCGTCGGGAAGCCGTCGCAGCGAGGTCTCGACCATGTTCATCGCCGCCCGAAGCCGCGCTCGAGACGGGGCCCGATTCCTCGTCATGTGCGCGACCCTCGCGCTGGCCGGGCTGGGCTGGACGCCCGCCCGCAGCGAGAGCGGTCTCGTTCGCCTGCCCTGCGCCTGTTCCTACGAGGCGCTGGTCCAGCGCACGCATGCCGCGATCACGGCGAACGGCATGAACCTCGTCGCGGAGGCGAGCCCGACCGGGACGGCCGCCGCGCAAGGCTTCGTCATTCCGGGCGATACGGTCGCGATGGTCTTCCGCAACGATTTCGCGCGCCGCATCATCGCGGTCGCGCCGGAGAGCATGATCGAGCCGCCGATCCGGATGCATCTGCGCGCGCTGCCGGACGGCACCAGCGTGCTCGAATACGTCCCGCCCTCGACCATCTTCGCGCGCTACCCCCAGGCGGCGCTGCAGCCGATCGCCGCCGAGCTCGATCCGATCTTCGCCAAGATCGCGGCTGACGCGACCCGTCCGTGAGCCCGCGGGCGGCCCGGACCTCGCCGCCGCTGCGCCTCGCCGGCATCGGCCTCTTCGCGGGTCTCGAGCTCGCCATCGCGCTCGCGACGGGCGGCGAGATCCGCAAGCTCGTGCTCGCGCTCCTCGGCGTCCTGATCGGCGCGACGCTTCTCCTCGCCCGGTTCGGCTTCGCGGCGGCCTTTCGGGACGCTGCCACGCGGGGCGACGCTCGGCCGTTCGTCGCGCAGATGCTGATGATGGCGCTCGCGAGCCTGCTCATCGTGCCGCTCGTCGCGGCCGGCTCGCTGTTCGGACGCGACATGGCCGGCTTCGCCAACCCGATCGGGATCTCGTTCGTGCTGGGCGGGCTCCTG
>JAFAPJ010000526.1 GCA_019247255.1 Methylobacteriaceae bacterium
AGGCGGCCGAGCGGCCGCACCTCGTCGAGGGCGAAATCGAAGGGACCCGGGTGCCGGACGGGCGAGATCGCGAGCCCCGTCGTGCCGTCCGGCACGCGGCCCGTCCAGGTCGCCGCCCCGCAGACCGGGCCCGGCAGGATCGCGTAGGCGGGCTCGCCCCCGGCCCGGTCGAAGCGGAGCAGCGGCCGCACGGGGTCGGAGAGCCAGTCGGTCCGGTATCGGAGCCGCAGCCAGCCCTCCGCGGGCACGCCGCCCGGCAGCGCGATCGCGAGCCAGGGCTCCGGACCGAGCGCCCGGAACCCGCGGGGCTGCAGCGCCACGACGTCCCGCTCCGGCACGAGCCGGGCCGACGCCCGCCGGTGGACGCGCCCGGTCAGACGTGGCAACCGACCGCTCCCGTCCCGTAGATCCTCGAGGCTCCATGGCTCCGGCGCGACCGGTGCTCGTCGACGCGACCCGCCTGTTGACGCGGCTGCGCCACCGCCACCCGACCGGGATCGACCGGGTCGACCTCGCCTATGCCCGCCGCTACCTCGCCCGGCCGGAGGACGGCGCGGTGGCGCTGACGCGCTTCGGCGCCCGGATCCTTCCCGCGGAGCGGAGCCGCGATCTCCTGGCCCGGCTCGAGGCGCGCTGGCGCGAGACGGTTCCGGCCGCCGCCGACCCGGTCCTCGCGGGCATCCGCCGCCGGCTCGCGGGCGAGCCGCGCGGGGCCCCGACCGTGCCTGCAGGGCGCGGCCTCCGCCTGCCGTCCGTCCATGTCGAGGCGGAGCGACTTCTCCTCGGGGCGCCCCTGTGGCGCGCCGCCGCTGCGGCGCCGCAGGGCTGCGTCTACCTCCATACGTCGCATCTTAGGCTCGACCGGCCGGGCCTCTTCGCCTGGCTCGACCGCCGGCCCGACATCCGGCCCGTCTTCTTCGTCCACGACCTCATCCCGATCGACTACCCCGAATACGGCGTGCCTGGCGAGGCGGACCGGCACCGGACCCGGATGGCGACCGTCGCCCGCCGGGCCGCGGCCGTGATCGTCAACTCGGACGATGTCGGGAGCCGGCTCGCCGCCCATCTCAGGCGCGAGGGCCTGCCCGTGCCGTCGATCACGACGGCGCCGCTGGGGGTCGAGACGGCGTTCCAGGGCGGCCTCGCCGCGCCGAGCGCGGGTGCCGGCGCGCCCTATTTCGTCGCCTGCAGCACGATCGAGGCTCGCAAGAACCACCTCCTCCTGCTCCAGGTCTGGCGCGAGCTCGCCGAGCGCCTGGGCCCGGCGGTGCCGAAGCTCGTGGTCGTCGGCCGGCGCGGGTGGGAGAGCGAGGCGGCGGCGGACCTCCTCGACCGCTGCCCGGCGCTTCGGGAGCCTGTGATCGAGGCGGCCTCGCTATCGAGCGCCGGCCTCGCCGAGCTCGTGGCGGGCGCCCGCGCGCTCCTCATGCCGTCCTTCGCCGAGGGCTACGGGATTCCGGTCGTCGAGGCGCTCTCGCTCGGAACGCCAGTCATCGCGTCCGACATCCCGGCGCACCGGGAGGTCGCGGGCGGGCACGCGACCTTCCTGCATCCGCTCGACGGGACGGGCTGGCGCGACGCGGTCCTGGCCGCGGCCGGACGCCCGCGCGACACGGTGGAGCGCTACGCTCCGCCAACCTGGGAGGCGCATTTCGCGATCGCGGACGACGTGCTGGCGCGGCTCTAGCCCGGCGCGGTCAGGCCTCGCTGCGCCCGTGCCGGCCCCAGCGCGCGATGCTGGCCTCGACCGTCCGGACCGCTTCCTCGAAGGCGAGCCGTTCGTAGGACACCTCCGACTCGGGGAGGGGCGGATCGGCCGAGAACAGCTGCTCGAGGAAGGCCGCCCGGGCCCGATCGTAGATCTCCCGCCGCTCCTCCGGCGTGTGCTCGTCGCCGATGAAGCGCATCAGGAGCCAGAAATACCGGTTCATTCAGGAGGGTCGATCTGTCCGGGGTTGCGCGGGAGCCGATCGGCCTATACCGCACCGCCCCCGCGGCCGGGAGGTCCGGTGTGTCTCGCCAGCGACAAGCGCCGAGCAAAAGCTTCTCGAAGGCTTTCGGCGCTAGGCTCCCGGGCTGAACGGTGGCATGCGTCCTCCGCCGTGAGGCGGGCGGGCCCAACGAGGTTTGGTCATTTGAGGTCCTTTCTGAAGGTGCTCGCGGTGAGCCTCGCCCTCGCGGGCTGCTCGGCGCTCCCGAGCACCGGCCCCCTTACCGAGGACATCGTCAAGAACGCCGACAACGATCTCGAGCGGCGCTACGTGCTCGTCGACCTCGACGAGCGCACGGCCGCGATCCTGGCCAAGCACCCGGGACCGTCCTTCCGGGCGCGGTTCGGCGATTACCGTCCGGCTCCGGACATCCGGGTCGGCATCGGCGACGAGGTCCGGGTCACCATCTGGGAGGCGGCCGCCGGCGGCCTCTTCTCCGCGCCGGCGATCGACCGGTTCGGCACGGGCTCGCGCAGCGCGCTCATCCCGGACCAGCCCGTGACGCGCGACGGCTTCATCACCGTTCCCTATGCCGGGCGCATCGACGTCGTGGGTCGCACACCCTCCGAGATCGAGGAATCGATCCGCCAGCGTCTCACCGGCAAGGCGATCGAGCCGCAGGCTCTCGTCACCGTGTCGCGCAACCTGTCGAACACCGTCACGGTCACGGGCGAGGTCACGACCGGCGCCCGCGTGCCGCTCAGCATCAAGGGCGACCGGGTGCTCGACGTGATCGGGACGGCGGGCGGGGTGCGCAGCGCGGTCCACGAGAGCTTCGTGCGGCTGACGCGGGGCGGCGCGACCGTCACGGTTCCGATGGAGACGATCCTGGCGAACCCGCAGGAGAACGTCTTCGTGAGGCCAGGCGATATCCTGACCGTGGTGCGCTCGCCCCAGACCTTCACGGCCTTCGGGGCGATCGGGTCGAACGTCCAGGTCCCGTTCAACGCCCTCGGGCTGACGCTCGAGGAAGGGATCGCCAAGGCGGGCGGGCTTCTCGACTTCCGCTCCGATCCCGACGGGATCTTCCTCCTGCGGTTCGAGCCGCCCTCCATCGTGCGCGAGCTCGCGCCGGAGCGCGCGATCGACCGGCGCGAGCAGCTGATCCCGGTGATCTACCGGCTGAGCCTGCGCGACGCGAAGAACTACTTCCTGGCCCGCTCCTTCGCGATGCGCGACAAGGATGTGCTCTACGTCGCCAACGCGACCGGCGCCGAGCTGCAGAAGTTCCTGAACCTCATCGGCTCCTTCACCTCGCCGGTGCTCGGCACCGCCGGCTCGGTCGCCTCCACGGTCACCTCGGTGCGCTGAGCGCGCCGAGGTGCCGCGCCCCGGCCACCGGCCCGGGGCGCTCGGCATTGACTTCGCCGCGACCCGCCCGTAGGGCTCGCGGCAAATCGACGAGCGAGCCTCAGTGCCGCCGACCGGTCCGGGCCCCTGGGTTCGCCGGAGGTCAACGCCCGACAGCGCGATGCGCCCTCGGGCGCGATCGGCGTTTGGGACGGGCTCGGCGGGGCGGCGAAGGCCGGGAGAGCAGCATGGCCGAGGACAGCCTCAGGATCGAGGACGCCGTGAACGAGACCTGCCCGTGGTCGGGCAAGCCGATCGCGGCGGATTCGCTCACCCGCTATCGCGGGGCGGTCGTCGGCTTCTGCAACACGGGCTGCCGCGACAAGTTCGAGACCGCGATCCGTCACTTCGAGGCCTCGCTCGCGGCGCGCCGGATGGAAGCCTCCATGGGCGGGACGGCCGAGTGATGTTCGAGGGTCTCTCCGAGAAGCTCTCCTCGATCCTCGACGGGCTCACGCGCCGCGGAGCCCTGACGGAGGAGGACGTCAGCGCCGCGCTCCGCGAGGTTAGGCGCGCGCTCCTCGAGGCGGACGTCGCGCTCGAGGTCGTGCGCTCCTTCACGGACAAGGTGCGGGGCCGCGCGGTCGGCGCGGAGGTCGTCCGCTCGGTGACGCCCGGCCAGATGGTCGTCAAGATCGTTCACGACGAGCTCGTGGCGACGCTCGGCGCCGACGCCGAGACGATCGACCTGCAGGCCGTGCCGCCCGTCCCGATCCTGATGGTCGGGCTCCAGGGCTCGGGCAAGACGACCACGACCGCGAAAATCGCCAAGCGCCTCGCCGACCGGCAGGGCCGGCGCGTCCTCATGGCTTCGCTCGACACCCGCCGGCCGGCCGCGATGGAGCAGCTCGCGGTGCTGGGCCGGCAGGTCGGCGTCGACACCCTTCCGATCGTCGCGGGCCAGTCGGCCGTCCAGATCGCGCGGCGCGCCATGGAAGC
>JAFAPJ010000606.1 GCA_019247255.1 Methylobacteriaceae bacterium
CTTTCGACGTCGCTTCGAGGCGAAGGGGAGAATGCACTCCGTCCTCGAACCCGTTCCGGCCTGGCTCGTTCTGGACGGGGAGCCGGCGCTGCGCGGGCTCGCACGAGCCGCCCTCGACGCCGCTGCCCCGGCTGACGGGATCCGCGCTCATCGCCTCGGAGACGCAGCGCGCGAAGCCGCCCCGAACCGGATCGCCCCAGCGCGGGAGCACCATTCATGACCGCACAACCTGCCACGCCCCTGACGCCCGCGAGCCACGAGAACCCGCTCGTCGGGCTTCACCGCTTCGGACAGTCCGTGTGGCTCGACGACATCCGCCGCAAGGCCGTGCGGGAAGGCGAGCTCGCCGGCCTCATCGCCGAGGACGGGCTGCGCGGCGTCACCTCCAACCCCGCGATCTTCGAGAAGGCGATCGGGCACGGCGACGATTACGACGAGGCTATCGGCCGCCTGCTCGCGACCGAGGACCTGACCCCGATCGCGCTCTTCGAGCACCTCGCGATCGAGGACATCCAGGGCGCCTGCGACCTCCTGCGGCCCGTCTACGACGCGAGCGGACGCCGCGACGGCTTCGCGAGCCTCGAGGTCTCGCCTTTCCTGGCGCTGCGGACGGACGAGACGGTCGAGGAGGCGCGCCGCCTCTGGGCGCGGGTCGGGCGCGAGAACCTGATGATCAAGGTGCCCGGAACGGAAGCCCGGGCGCCCGCCATCCGTCAGCTGATCTCGGAGGGGATTAACGTAAACGTCACCCTCCTGTTCTCGCGCGCTGCCTACGCGGCCGTCGCCGAGGCGCACCTGGCGGGCCTGGAAGGCCTCGTCGCGGCAGGGGGCGACCCGAGCGCGGTCGCGGGCGTCGCGAGCTTCTTCATCAGCCGCATCGACACGTCGATCAACGCGGCGATCGACAAGCGGATCGAGGCGGGCGACGCGGCCGCGGCCGAGCTCAAGGCGCTGCGCGGGCGGGTTGCGATCGCGAACGCGAAGCTCGCCTACCGCCATTATCAGGAGCTCATCGCGTCCGAGCGCTGGCGCCGTCTCGCCGCGAAGGGCGCCCAGCCGCAACGCCTCCTTTGGGCGAGCACGGGCGCGAAGGACAAGACCGTGTCGGACGTCCTCTACGTGGAGGAGCTCGTCGGGCCGGACACCGTCAACACGATGCCGCCCGCGACGCTGGAGGCCTTCCGGGACCATGGGCGTCTGCGCCCGAGCCTCACGGAGGACCTCCCGGAGGCGGAGCGCGTGCTCGCCGAGACGGCGCGGCTCGGCCTCGACCTCGACGGCGTCACGGACAAGCTTCTCACGGCCGGGATCGAGGCTTTCGAGGAGGCGGCCGACAAGCTCATGGGCGCGGTCGCGGCGAAGCGCGCGACCTTTCTCGGGGCACGGCTCAACCGCCAGCACCTGGCGCTCCCGAAACCGCTCGCCGACGCGCTTGCCGAGGAGAGCAAGGCATGGCGCGCGGCCGGCAAGGTGCGCCGGCTCTGGACCGGGGATGCGACCGTCTGGACCGGAGCCGACGAGGCGCGCTGGCTCGGCTGGCTGACGAGCCCGGAGAAGGGACGCGACGAGCTCGCCTGCTGGACGGCGCTCCGGGATGAGGCGCGAGCCGGCGGCTTCGCGCACGCGCTGCTCCTCGGCATGGGCGGGTCGAGCCTCGGCCCCGAGGTGCTGGCGGAGACGTACGGCCCGCAGGCGGGCTTCCCGGTCCTCCACGTCCTGGATTCGACCGACCCGGCCCAGATCCGCGCGGTCGAGAGCCGGCTCGACCTCGCCCGAACGCTCTTCATCGTGTCGAGCAAGTCGGGCAGCACGCTCGAGCCCAACATCCTCAAGCAGTATTTCTTCGCGCGCGCCGTCGAGGCGCTCGGACCCGCCGAGGCGCCCAAGCGCTTCATCGCGGTAACGGATCCCGGGTCCAAGCTCGAGGCGGCGGCGGCCGCGGACGGGTTCCGGCACGTCGTCCTCGGCGATTCCGCGATCGGCGGGCGCTATTCCGTCCTGTCGCCCTTCGGGCTCGTGCCCGGCGCGATCATGGGACTCGACCTCGCGACGCTGCTCGAGTCGGCGCTGCGGATGCTGCGCTCCTGCGACGCGAGCGCGCCGCCCTCCGACAATCCGGGCGTGGCGCTCGGCCTCGCGCTCGGCCTCGCGGCCCGGGACGGCCGCGACAAGTTGACGATACTGGCCTCGCCCGGAATCGCGGCCTTCGGAGCCTGGCTCGAGCAGCTCGTCGGCGAATCGACCGGCAAGGGCGGCCGCGGGATCATCCCGCTCGACGGCGAGCCGCTGGCTGCACCCGAGAGCTATGGGACCGACCGCGTTTTCGCGTATCTGCGGCTCGACGGCGCGGGCGCCGATGATGCCCAGGACCGAGCGGTTGCGGCGCTGGAGGCGGCCGGCCACCCGGTGGTCCGCATCGCGGTCACGACGCCGTCCGAACTCGCCCAGGAATTCGTTCGCTGGGAGATCGCGACCGCCGTCGCGGGCGCGGTGCTCGCGCTCAACCCCTTCGATCAGCCGGACGTGGAGGCGAGCAAGATCGCGACCCGCGCCCTGACCGACGCCTACGAGAAGACGGGCGAGCTCGCGCCCGAGGTCCCGTTCCGGCAGGCCGACGGGGTCACGCTCTTCGCCGATCCCGCGAACGCCGCCGCGCTGTCGGGAGCCGGCGATGGCCTCGTCCCCGTGCTGCGCGCCCATCTCGCCCGGCTCAAGCCCGGCGATTACGCCGCGATCCTCGCCTATCTCGCGCGCGACCCGGCGCACGACGCGCCCCTTCAGGCGATGCGCCGCGCGATCCGGGACGCCAAAAGGGTGGCGACCTGCCTCGGCTACGGCCCCCGCTTCCTCCACTCGACCGGACAGGCCTACAAGGGCGGGCCGAACAGCGGCGTGTTCCTCCAGATCACGGCGGAGGACGCGGCCGATTTGCCCGTGCCCGGACAGCGCTACACGTTCGGGGTCGTGAAGGCCGCGCAGGCGCGGGGCGACCTCGATGTCTTGAACGCCCGCGGGCGGCGGGCGCTCCGGGTCCATCTCGGCCCCGATGTCGGGGCCGGGCTTGCCGCCCTTGAACGGGCGGTGGTGGCGGCGCTCGAAGCCGCCTGAACCGGAGGGGTCGATGCAGCTCGGAATGGTCGGGCTCGGGCGCATGGGCGGCAACATCGTCCGGCGCCTGATGCGGGGCGGGCATGGCTGCGTCGTCTACGACCGGGCGGCCGAGGCGGTCGCGGCGCTCGCGGGCGAGGGCGCGACCGGCGCGACCTCGCTCGCCGACCTCGTGGCGAAGCTCGACGCGCCGCGCGCCGTCTGGGTCATGCTCCCGGCGGGCGCGGTCACGGAAGCGACCGTGGAGGAGCTGGGACGGCTCCTCGCAGCCGAGGACGTCGTGATCGACGGCGGCAACTCCTTCTGGAAGGACGACATCCGCCGGGCCGGCCTCCTCGCGGAGCGCGGCATCCGCTACGTCGATGTCGGGACGAGCGGCGGCGTCTGGGGGCTCGACCGCGGCTATTGCATGATGATCGGCGGCGAGGAGGCCGCCGTGCGCCGCCTCGACCCGATCTTCGCTACGCTCGTGCCCGGGCTCGGCGAGGTGCCCCGGACGCCGGGCCGCGACGGGCGGGATCCGCGGGCCGAGCAGGGCTACATCCATGCCGGGCCGAGCGGCGCCGGTCATTTCGTCAAGATGGTCCATAACGGCATCGAGTACGGCCTGATGCAGGCCTATGCCGAAGGCTTTGACATCCTGAAGAACGCCGCGAGTCCGGAGCTGCCCGAGGGCGAGCGCCTCGCGCTGAACCTCCCGGACATCGCCGAGGTCTGGCGGCGGGGCAGCGTCGTCTCGTCCTGGCTCCTCGACCTCACGGCCGCGGCGCTCGCGGGCGACGAGGCGCTCGAGAGCTATTCGGGCTTCGTCGAGGATTCGGGCGAGGGCCGCTGGACGATCCTCGCGGCGATCGCCGAGGCGGTACCGGCTGACGTGCTCTCGGCCGCGCTCTACGCGCGCTTCCGGTCGCGCCAGGAGCACACCTTCGCCGAGAAGATGCTCTCCGCCATGCGCAAGGGCTTCGGCGGGCACCTCGAGCCGGGACAGGCCCGGTGAACGACGCCTCCTTTCGCCCGCTCGGCGCCGCGCCCGCCCTGAAGCAGGGCCAGGCCAAGAAGGCTCCGCCCTGCACGCTCGTCGTGTTCGGCGCCTCCGGCGACCTGTCGCGCCGGCTCCTCGCGCCCGCGATCTACAACCTCCTCGCGGCCGGGCTCTTGCCCGATCGCTTCGCGGTCGTCGGCGTCGCGCGCTCGCCCATGAGCCACGAGGCGTACCGGGCCGAATTCGCAAAGGCGCTGGAGGAATTCGCGACCGTCCCGATCATGCCGGACCTCGCGAGCCGTCTCTCGGAGCGGCTCTTCTACAGCGCCGGCTCGTTCGACGATCCCGAGACCTACCCGGCCCTGCGCGGGACGCTGGAGGAGATCGAAGCGAAGCAAGGCACCGGCGGCAACCGCCTCTTCTATTTCGCGACGCCGCCCACGGCCTTCGTGCCGATCGCGACCGCGCTCGCCGCCGCCGGCCTGACGACGCAGACGGAGGAGTCCTGGCGGCGCGTCATCGTCGAGAAGCCGTTCGGCCACGATCTCGAGAGCGCGAAGGCGCTCAACCGCGAGCTCCTTGCGGTGCTCGACGAGAGCCAGATCTACCGGATCGACCACTACCTCGGGAAGGAAACCGTCCAGAACATTCTGGCGCTGCGCTTCGCGAACGGCATCTTCGAGCCGCTCTGGAACCGCGA
>JAFAPJ010000638.1 GCA_019247255.1 Methylobacteriaceae bacterium
TCGAGGAGATCCTCGAGCTCGTCCGCGACCGGCTGCGCAACGCCGGCTTCGCGGCCCAGGCCGGTCGCCGCGTCGTGCTGACGGGGGGCGCGAGCCAGCTCGTCGGCCTTCCCGAGATCGCCCGCCGGGTGCTCGGGGGCGAGGTCAGGATCGGTCGCCCGCTCGGCGTCAAGGGCCTGCCCGACGCCGCCAAGGGGCCGGCGTTCTCGGCCGCGATCGGGCTCCTGGTCTACCCGCAGGTCGCGCATGTGGAGCATTTCGAGCCGAAGGGCTCGGGGCTGCTCGCGGGGGCGGCGGGCGACGGCTACTTCGCCCGGATGGGCCGATGGATCCGAGAGAGTTTCTGAACCCCGTCCGCGCGAGCGGGCGGCACGCAACGGGGCCGCGAGAGGCTGGAGAGGGCACACGATGATCAACCTGCAAGCCCCGGATATCCGGGAACTGAAGCCTCGCATCACCGTCTTCGGGGTCGGCGGCGCGGGCGGCAACGCCGTCAACAACATGATCGCGTCGGGGCTGCAGGGCTGCGAGTTCTGCTGCGCGAACACCGACGCCCAGGCGCTCACCTCCTCGCGCTGCGAACGCATCATCCAGATGGGCGTCGGCGTCACGCAGGGGCTCGGCGCCGGGTCGCAGCCCGAGATCGGCCGGGCGGCGGCCGAGGAGGTGCTCGACGAGATCCGCGACCAGCTCTCGGGCGCGCACATGGCCCTCATCACGGCCGGCATGGGCGGCGGCACGGGCACGGGCGCCGCACCCGTGATCGCGCGGGCGGCCCGGGAGATGGGGATCCTCACGGTCGGCGTCGTGACGAAGCCCTTCCAGTTCGAGGGCGCGCGCCGCATGCGCGTCGCCGAGTCGGGCGTGAACGAGCTGCAGCAATGCGTCGACACGCTGATCGTGATCCCGAACCAGAACCTGTTCCGGGTCGCGAACGAGAAGACGACCTTCGCGGACGCCTTCGCGATGGCCGACCAGGTTCTCTATTCGGGCGTCGCCTGCATCACCGACCTGATGGTCAAGGAAGGGCTCATCAACCTCGATTTCGCCGACGTCCGGGCCATCATGCGGGGCATGGGCAAGGCCATGATGGGCACGGGCGAGGCCTCGGGCGAGAAGCGCGCCAACCGCGCCGCTGAGGCCGCGATCGCGAACCCGCTCCTCGACGACGTGTCGATGAAGGGCGCCCGCGGGCTCCTCATCTCCATCACGGGCGGCCGCGACCTCACGCTCTACGAGCTCGACGAGGCCGCGACCCGGATCCGCGAGGAGGTCGATTCGGAGGCGAACATCATCCTGGGCGCCACCTTCGACGAGACGATGGAGGGGACGATCCGGGTGTCGGTCGTGGCGACCGGCATCGACCAGCCCGCGATCGCCGAGGCACCGCTCTCGACGACCGAGCAGAGGATCGCCGAGGTGGCCGAGCGGCTGAGGGCCGAGGCGCGCGCCCGCGCCGCCGTTCCGCCCGTCACGTCGCTCGCTCCCGTCCGGACGGCGATGCCCGACCCGACCCCGGCCGCGCGCGCGGCCGAGATCGTGGCCCAGGCCGCGATGGCCGAGCCTGCTCCGCCGGCTCCGGTCGCCCATGAAGACGTCGTGCTGACCCAGACCCAGCCGCGGGCCGCGAGCTTCGAGCCGCTTCCGGCTGCCGAGCCTGCCGCTCCGGCAGTGTCGGAGGCGCCGGCCGCGCCGTTCATCCCGCCCGCGCCCGAGCGCGTGCTGCGTCCGACCCGGATGCCGCGGGTCGACGAGCTGCCCGTGCCGGCCCAGAAGCAGCTCCGGGCCGCGCGCGGCGAGGAGGCGGCCCCGGGCGAGAAGATGAACCTGCTCCGCCGCCTCGCGACCGTCGGCTTCGGCAGGCGGGACGACGCCTCGACCGCTCCGGCCGAGCCCGCCATCGCGGCCCCGGCGCCGGTCCGGCAGCTGCCCTTCCCGCCTCAGACCGATGCGAAGCGGGCGCCCGCCGCGCCGTCCTTCCGGCCGGCGCAGGGCAACCTCGACGGACAGGGCCGAGTGTTGCCGGCTCGCAACGTGGATGATGACCAGCTCGAGATCCCTGCGTTCCTGCGACGCCACTCGAACTAACGCTTGCAAGAAACTGACGTTCAACGACCCGGGTCGGCGACCCGGGTCGTCTCATTTTATCGGGCTTTGTAACACTCGGTAAGAAACCGTGATTTGGCGGCTTACGGGTCGGTAACTATGGTCCGGCTCTATCGAGTCCGGAAACGGCGCCGCGGCATTCGATAAGGCGCCGATCCGGAGGGGACATCAACGGGCGAGATAAACCAGGTGAGCGGGCGGATTCGCGCGCCGGATTTGCTCGGCCCGAGGTGATCGAATGAAGCAAACACAGCAGGCCACGCTCGCCGCACCGATCTCCATCTCAGGGGTCGGGGTTCATTCCGGCAAGGTGGTCAATCTTCACCTCCACCCGGCGCAAGCCAATCATGGCATCGTCTTTCTGCGCACCGGCCTCTCGGGCGATAGCCTGATCGAGGCCAATTTCGGGTCGGTCACGGCGACGGAGCTCTGCACGGTCGTGGGCGACGCCGAGACGGGCGCCGTCGCGACGATCGAGCACCTGATGTCGGCCTTCAGCGGCCTGGGCGTCGACAATGCGCTCGTCGAGATCGACGGGCCCGAACTGCCCATCATGGACGGGAGCGCTGCGGCCTTCGTGGACGCGATCGACGAGGTCGGGCTCGCGATGAGCCGGGTCGCCCGCACCCATCTGAAGGTGCTGCGGCCCGTGCGTGTGGAGCGCGGCATCGCCTCGGCCGAGCTTTCGCCAAATCCGCGAGGTCTGCGCCTCGACATCGAGATCGACTTCCAGAACCCGATCATCGGGCGTCAGCGCAAGGTCGCGGACCTGTCGCCCACGCTCTACCGGCGCGAGATCGCTCGGGCCCGGACCTTCGGCTTCATCGGGGACGTGGAACGCCTCTGGAAGGCCGGTTTCGCGCTCGGCGCTTCTCTCGACAACACGGTCGCGGTCGGCGAGGGCCGGATCGTCAATCCTGAAGGGCTGCGCTTCGCCGACGAGTTCGTCCGCCATAAGATGCTGGACGCGGTGGGCGATCTCGCTCTCGCCGGGATGCCGATCCTCGGTACCTACCGGAGCTATTGCGGCGGCCATCGCCTCAATGTCGCCGTCTTGGAGGCGCTGTTCGCCGATCGCGCGAACTATGCCGTCGTGGACGGCAGCGCTCCTCGTCGCGGGACGGGCTACGCGGAGATCGGTAACGGCATTGCCGTGCCGGCCTTCTCGCCGGACGTTCACTGAGCCGCGAAGCGGCCGCCGGACGTCGAGCCCGGAGCGCGAGGGACGAGCGGCTGGCCGTCGCCGCATCGGGCGGGACGAGCCGGCGAACCGGGGGCAAGGGATCGATGGTGCGGGATAAGATGGCGCTTGAGCTTGGCGCGAAGGGGCTCGTGCGGGCCGTCGTGATCGGGGCGTCCCTCGTAGCGCTGGGCGGTTGCGATACGCTCGCCTCGCTCAACCCGTTCGACACCACCGAAAAGTACACGATGAAGATCGAGCCGGACGTGCCGGCCGAGCAGATCTACGATCAGGGCCTGAACCGGCTCAAGGATCGCGACCACGAGGGCGCGTCGAAGCGCTTCTCGCAGCTCAGCAAGAACTACCCCTATTCGGAATGGGCCCGGCGTGGGCTCATCATGGAAGCCTTCTCGAATTACGAGGCGCAGAAGTGGGAGGATGCGATCACCGCGTCCAAGAGCTATCTTTCGAAGTACCCGAATAGCAAGGACGCCGCCTACGCCCAGTATCTGATGGCGATGTCCAACTTCAATCAGATCCCGGACGTGACGCGCGACCAGGAACGGTCGGAGAAGGCGCTCGCGGCGCTCGAAGAGCTCGTCCAGAAGTTCCCCAAATCGGAATACGTGTCGGACGCGCGCCAGCGCATGCAGGTCGCCAAGGACCAGCTCGCCGGCCGCGAGATGGAGGTCGGCCGCTACTATCTCGAGAAGCGCAACTTCCCGGCCGCGATCAACCGCTTCCGCGTCGTGGTCGCGAAGTATCAGACGACCCGGCATGTCGAGGAGGCGCTGGAGCGCCTGACCGAAGCCTACATGGCGCTCGGCCTGACGGGCGAGGCGCAGAACGCGGCCGCGGTTCTCGGCCACAACTTCCCGGACAGCGTCTGGTACAAGGACGCCTACGCGCTCCTGAAGTCCGGCGGGCTCGAGCCGCGCGAGGATGCCGATTCGGCGATCAGCCGCGCCTTCAAGGGGCTTCGCGCCTTCGCGCTCGGCGAGTAAGCTCGGCTCCGCATGCTGGCGGAGCTGCTGATCCGGGACATCGTCCTCATTGACCGGCTGGCGATCCGCTTCCCGGCGGGTCTTAGCGTGCTGACGGGCGAGACGGGCGCCGGCAAGTCGATCCTCCTCGACGCGGTAGCGCTCGCACTCGGCGCCCGCGGCGACGGCTCGCTCGTGCGGCACGGCGAGGCTCAGGGGCAGGTCACGGCGACCTTCGACCTGCCGCTCGATCATCCGGCCAGGGCGGCGGCAGCCGCGGCCGAGATCGACACGGCGGGCGACCTCATCCTGCGTCGCGTCCAGTTCACGGACGGGCGGACCCGGGCGTTCGTCAACGACCAGCCGGTGAGCGTCCAAGCCCTCAAGGCGATCGGGGCGAGCCTCGTCGAGATTCACGGCCAGCATGACGACCGCGCGCTGACCGACCCCGCGAGCCACCGCGCGATCCTCGACGCCTATGGGGGGCTCCAGCCGCTCGCCCGTGAGGTAGCCGAAAGGTCGCGAGCCCTGAAGGCGCTCGCGGCCGAGCTCGCTGCGCACGAGAGCCGGGTCGAGGCGGCTCGGCGGGAGGCCGAATACCTCGCCCACGCGGTCGAGGAGCTCGGCGAGCTCGCGCCGACGGCGGGCGAGGAGGCGGCGCTCGCCGAGCGCCGCCAGGTGCTGATGCAGGGCGAGAAGATCGCGGCCGATCTGGCGGATGCGGTCGAGGCTGTGGCAGGCCCGTCCTCGGCCGTGCCGAGTCTCTCCGCCGCGATCCGCAAGCTCGAGCGGCGTTCGGCCCAGCTCGGCGATCTCCTGACCCCGGCCATCCAGGCGCTCGACGCGGTGCTCGTCGCTTACGACGACGCCCAGGCGGCGCTCGACGCCGCGGTGGCGGCTGCGGCGCATGATCCGGGCGAGCTCGAGCGGACGGAGGATCGCCTGTTCAAACTGCGGGCCGCCTCGCGGAAGTTCGGCGTGGCGCCGGACGAGCTCGGCGCCCTGCGCGACCGCTTCGCGGGCGAGCTCGCCGCCATCGAGGCCGGGGAGGAGCGCGCGACCGGGCTTCGCCGCGAGCGGGACCGGGCCGAGGCCGCCTATGTCGAAGCCGCACGCCGGCTGTCGGCCGCGCGGGTCGAGACGGCGGACCGGCTGGGCGAGGCGGTCGGGGCAGAGCTCGCGCCCCTGAAACTCGAGCGGGCGCGCTTCTCGGCCCGGATCGAGACGGACCCGGCCTCGCGCGATCCGGCCGGGCTCGACCGGGTCGAGTTCTGGGCGCAGACCAATCCCGGCACGCGGCCGGGCCCGCTCATGAAGGTCGCGTCCGGCGGCGAGCTGTCCCGCTTCATGCTGGCCCTGAAGGTCGTGCTCGCCGACCGTGGCTCCGCGCCGACGCTCGTCTTCGACGAGATAGACACGGGCGTCGGCGGGGCTGTCTCGGACGCGATCGGCCAGCGCCTCGCGCGGCTCGCCGAGCGCGTGCAGGTCATGGCCGTGACCCACGCCCCGCAGGTCGCGGCTCGCGCGGCGAGCCACTTTCTCATCGCGAAGGAGCCGCTGCCCGGCACGGACCGGGTCGTGACGCGCGTGACCGGTCTCGACCTGACCCCGCGCCGCGAGGAGATCGCCCGCATGCTGGCGGGCGCCGAGATCACCGAAGAGGCGCGCAGGGCCGCGGAGCGGTTGATCCGGCAGGCGGCGTAGGCAAGCGGCCCCAACGTCCCTCATTCCGGGGCGCCGCGCAGCGGCGAGCCCGGAATCCATAACCCCAGGCCTGCCGAATGTACTGGGTCTATATCCTTGCGAGCGGCAAACACGGAACACTCTATATTGGAGTGACGAACGACCTGTCCGCCGCGTCTACCAGCATAAAAACAAGCT
>JAFAPJ010000124.1 GCA_019247255.1 Methylobacteriaceae bacterium
CCCGATGGGCCCGGCCCCGCGCCCCCGACCAGTCGATCCCGACGACGCGCGCGAAGCGCGCCGTCACGCGCCGCGTTCCCGGCGCAGCTCGGCCCAGCGCTGCAGCCGCTCCGCCACGCGCGCCTCGTAGCCGCGGCCCGTCGGCTCGTAGAAGGCCTGCCGGGCAAGCCGCTCCGGCCAGTAGTTCTGGCCCGAGAAGGCGTCCGGCTCGTCGTGGTCGTAGCGGTAGCGCGCGCCGTAGCCGATCGCCTTCATGAGCTTCGTCGGCGCGTTGAGGATGGTGGGCGGCGGGGGAAGCGAGCCGTGCTCCTGGGCCGCGGCGGTCGCGGCCTTGTAGGCCGTGTAGACGGCGTTCGATTTCGGCGCGGTCGCGAGATAGACCGTTGCCTGCGCCAGCGCGAGCTCGCCCTCGGGCGAGCCGAGGAAATCGTAGGCGTCCTTGGCGGCGTTGCAGACGACGAGGGCCTGCGGGTCCGCCAACCCGACATCCTCGACCGCCGCCCGGACGAGCCGGCGCGCGATGAAAAGCCGATCCTCGCCGGCATCCAGCATGCGGGCGAGGTAGTAGAGCGCGGCGTCCGGGTCCGAGCCGCGGATCGTCTTATGGAGGGCCGAGATGAGGTTGTAATGGCCCTCCTGCGCCTTGTCGTAGATGGGCGCGCGCCGCTGCACGATGTCCTGCAGGGCCGCGAGATCGAAGACCTCGTCCGGCCCCGCCGAACGCCAGACCTCCTCGGCGAGCGTCAGGGCCGCGCGCCCGTCCCCGTCCGCCATGCGGGCGAGCGAGGCGCGGGCGAGGTCGTCGAGCGGCAGCGGCCGGCCTTCCAGCGCCTCCGCGCGGGCGAGCAGCGCCCCGATCGCCGTCTCGTCGAGCGCCCGGAAGATCATCACGCGGGCGCGCGACAGGAGCGCGGCGTTGAGCTCGAAGGACGGGTTCTCGGTCGTGGCCCCGACCAGCGTGATGGTGCCGTCCTCCATCACCGGTAGGAAGGCGTCGAGCTGGGCGCGGTTGAAGCGGTGGATCTCGTCGACGAAGAGCAGCGTACCCTGCCCCGTCGCGCGCCGGGCTCGGGCGGCCTCGAAGAGCTTCTTCAGGTCCGCGACGCCCGAGAAGATCGCCGAGATCTGCTCGAAATGAAGCTTCGTCTCGCCGGCGAGCAGACGCGCGACCGTGGTCTTGCCGGTGCCGGGCGGTCCCCAGAAGACGAGCGAGCCGATCGAGCCCGCCCGGACGAGGCGGGTCAGCGCGCCGTCCGGCCCGACGAGATGGTCCTGGCCCACGACCTCCCCGAGCCGGGTCGGGCGCAGGCGGTCGGCAAGCGGCCGCGGGGCCGCCGCCTCGAGCCCCGCCGCGGTGAAGAGATCGGACATGTGGCTCCGGTCTCGGCGAGAGCCAGGCTTGCCGTCAACCGAGCGCCGTCACAAGCTTGGCCGGCCAAGAGCAATGGTCGAGGAAACATCCATGCGTCCCACTCTCGTCTCCGGCTTCGTCGCGCTCGCCTTCGTGACGGGCTTCGCGGCCTCCCGCTGGACCGCGCCGGCCGAGGCTCAATCCGGTCCGCCTCCGCTGCGACCGCAGATCGTCAACCTGCTGGCCCTGACGGACGACGAGATCGGCAAGCCGGCGCCCGCCCCCAACACCGACCTGCGCTCGAAGACGCTCGCGGTGACCGAGCACGGCACGCTCGCGGTGCAGACCGGCAACGTGATCAAGCATTTCCACGCGGACGCGAACGAGTTCCAGCTCATCCTCGCCGGATCCGGCTCCTTCTGGCTCGACGACAAGGAGGTGCAGGTGAAGCCGGGTGACCTCGTGGTGATCCCGAAGGGGACGCACCATGCGGGCTCGAAGGCCAGCGAGGGCCGCTTCAAGGCGCTGGCGATCAAGATGCCGCCGCAGCGCCCGGACGACGTCCACCCGGTGAACTGACGGCCCGGCGGCTCAGCCGCCGCCGAGCACCGTCGTCAGCGTCTGGCCGTTGCGTTCGATCGTGACGCGCCAGACGGGGGCGCCGGCGCGCGCGATGCGGTCGAGGTCGCGCGTGGTCGCGACCTTCTCGCCGTTGACCTGGCGCACGACGTCGCCCTTCTGCAGGCCGAGCCCGGCCGCGATCGAGCCGTCCTCGACGGCCGAGATCACGACGCCCTCGCTCGTCTCGAGGCGCAGCTCCTCGGCGACCGCCGGCGAGCCGTTCATCGCCGTCGCCCCCTGGAAGGGCGAGCGCGCCCGGATGCGCGTCGCCTCGCGCGGGGGGATCTCGGGCGGGGGCATGAGCTTGACGGTGAGCGTGAGGGGCTTGCCCCCGCGATTGACCGTGACCGGCGTCTCGCCGGACACGCCCTTGAGCGCGAAGCGCCAGCCGAAGGCGTCCGGGTCGTCGACCGAGCGCCCGTCGACCGCGGTCACGACGTCGCCCCGTTTCATGCCGCCCGCCTCCGCGGGGCTGCGCTCGCGCACCTCGGAGACGAGCGCGCCGATCGGCCGGTCGAGCCCGAGGCTCTCGGCGAGGTCGGCGCTGACCGTCTGGAGCGAGGCGCCGAGCCAGGGCCGGCGCACGATCTTGGCGCCCGTGCGGGCGGAGGCCAGGATCGCCTCGACCATGCTGGCCGGGATCGCGAAGCCGATCCCGACCGAGCCGCCCGATTGCGAGAAGATCGCGGAATTGATGCCGATGAGCCGGCCCTGCATGTCGACGAGCGCGTCGCCCGAATTGCCCGGATTGATGGCCGCATCCGTCTGGATGATGTAGCCGTAATCGGCGCCCCCGAGATTGGTG
>JAFAPJ010000378.1 GCA_019247255.1 Methylobacteriaceae bacterium
CGTGATGCTGGCCGATAGCGACGAGGCGATCGACACGCTGCACAAGCTGCGTGCGCTCGGCGTCCGCATCGCGATGGACGATTTCGGCACCGGCTACAGCTCGCTCAGCTACCTGTCGCGCTTCGCGTTCGACAAGATCAAGATCGATGGATCGTTCATCCGCAACCTCGGCAAGGCCCGCGAAGCCGAGGCGATCGTCAACGCCGTCCTTCAGCTCGGGGAGAGTCTCGACGTCGCGATCAATGCGGAAGGGGTCGAGACCGAGGCGCAGTTCCTGGCTCTTCGCAAGGCCGGCTGCGACCAGGTCCAGGGCTACCCGTTCAGCCCGCCGGTCCCCGCTCCGGACTTCGAAGCCCAGCTGACACGCGACCGCGCGCCATGATCGGGGGCGCCTGCAAGAGAGCGACCGCCCCGATCGCAGCCGGCGCGAGACCGCCATCGCCTCGGCTCGCAAAGATCGACTAACGTTCAGTGACGGGCGGGGCGCAGGCCGATGTCCTGGAACGCGGCTTGCGTCTAACCTCGCCGGAGCAAGGTGGCGGACACGTATGGGCTTCGACGAGATGAGGGGTGGCGGCCACGGCGCCGGGGCGGTCAGGCCGGCTTACGGCGCCCTGAGCCGCTGGCTGAACGAGACTGCGCCCGATTACTTCGACACGCGGCGGAGCCAGGCGGAGCTTTTCTTTCGGCGCGTGGGCATTACCTTCGCGGTCTACGGCGACAACGAGGCGTCGGAGCGGCTAATCCCCTTCGACGTGATCCCCCGCGTCCTGACAAAGGCCGAGTGGGCGGCGCTCGAGCGCGGGCTGAAGCAACGCGTGAGCGCCCTGAACGCGTTCCTGGCCGACATCTACGGCCCGCAGGAATGCATCCGGGCGGGCGTCGTGCCGGCGGACCTCGTCCTCACCAACCCGCACTACCGGCCGGAGATGAAGGACTTCGCGGTTCCGCACGGGGTCTACGTCCATATCGGCGGCATCGATATCGTCCGGGTCGGCGAGAACGACTTCTACGTGCTCGAGGACAATGCCCGCACGCCCTCCGGCGTCTCCTACATGCTGGAGAACCGCGAGGTGATGATGCGGCTCTTCCCCGAGCTCTTCGCGAGCCACCGGGTGGCGCCCGTCGAGAACTATCCGGACGCGCTGCTCAAGACCCTGAAATCGGTCGCGCCGCATGACGGCGCCGACCCGGTCGTCGTCCTGATGACGCCCGGGCGGTACAATTCGGCCTATTACGAGCACAGCTTCCTGGCCGACAAGCTCGGGATCGAGCTCGTGGAGGCGAGCGACCTCCTGGTCGACGACGACGTCGTCTACATGCGCACGACCCGCGGGCCGACGCGGGTCGACGTCATCTACCGGCGCATCGACGACGACTTCCTCGACCCGCTCGTGTTCCGGCCGGATTCGGCGCTCGGGGTTCCCGGCCTGATGAGCGCGTACCGGTCCGGGAACGTGACCCTGTGCAACGCCGTCGGCACGGGGATCTCGGACGACAAGGCCGTCTACACCTACATGCCGGACATCGTGCGCTTCTTCACGGGCGAGGAGGCGATCCTGAAGAACGTTCCGACCTGGCGCTGCCGCGAGGCGGACGCTCTCGCCCATGTGGTGGCCAATCTCGGCGAGCTCGTCGTCAAGGAGGTGAACGGCTCGGGCGGCTACGGGATGCTCGTCGGCCCGCACGCGACGAAGCGCGAGCTGGAGGATTTCAAGCGCAAGCTGAAGCACGCGCCCGAGAACTTCATCGCGCAGCCGACGCTCTCGCTGTCGACCTGCCCGACCTTCGTGGCCTCGGGCGTCGCGCCGCGCCACGTGGACCTGCGCCCCTTCGTGCTGAGCGGGGCGGACGACATCCGCATCGTGCCGGGCGGCCTGACCCGGGTCGCGCTGAAGGAGGGCTCGCTCGTCGTCAATTCGAGCCAGGGCGGCGGCACCAAGGACACCTGGGTCATCGATGCTTGACCCCGGTGCGCCTGGCGCGCGAGCCTCGGCCTGATGCTTTCCCGCACGGCCGACAGCCTCTACTGGCTCTTCCGCTATTGCGAGCGCGCCGATTTCGTGGCGCGCACGCTCGACGCCACGCTGCGCCTCGCGGTCATGCCGCAGAGCTACGGGGGCGAGCGCAACGAGTGGGAATACGCGGTCGCGACCGCGGGCGACCTCGCGCTCTTCCGCAAGCTCTACGCCCAGGCGAACGAGGATACCGTCCGGGACTTCCTGGCTTTCAACCCCGCGAACCCGTCCTCCATCCGCAACTGCATCGTCACGGCGCGTGAGAACGCGCGGTCCGTCCGGACCGCGCTCACCTTCGAGATGTGGGACGCGCTGAACAGCGCCTGGCTGGAGCTGAAGAGCTTCGACAACGGCATGTCACGCGGCGAGTTCAGCCGCTTCCTCGACTGGGTCAAGCAGGTCGTTCTCGTTCTCGACGGCTCGGCCTACCGCACGATGCTTCGCAACGACGCCTTCTGGTTCACGCGGCTCGGCACCGCGATCGAGCGGGCGGACAACACGGGCCGGCTCCTTCTTGCCAAGCACGAGTTCCTGTCGCCGGAGGCGGACGGGATCGGCAGCAGCTTCGACTATTTCCAGTGGACCACGGTTCTGCGCGGCGGCTCGGCGCTCACCGCCTAGTATTGGGGTGACCGGGACAGCGTGAAGCCTTGGCTCGTCGCGGATCTCCTTATCCTCAACCGCGAGATGCCGCGCTCGCTCACCAATT
>JAFAPJ010000412.1 GCA_019247255.1 Methylobacteriaceae bacterium
CCACGATCAGCGTGAGCCACATGATGCCGAGGGCAAATCGCACGCCCACGAAGATCGACGGCAGCGCGCCGGGAAAGATGACGCGCCAGAACAGCGTCGCCGGCGGCATGCCGTAGGTGCGTCCCATCTCGACGAGCTGCGGATCCACGCCGCGGATGCCGTGCAGCGTGTTCACGTAGATCGGGAAGAAGCAGCCGAGCGCGACGAGGAACAGCTTCGCTTCCTCGTCGATCCCGAACCACAGGATCACGAGCGGGATCATCGCGAGGTGCGGGATGTTGCGCACCATCTGCAGCGTCGTGTCCGTGACGCGCTCCGACAGTCGCGACAGCCCGTTCGCGAGGCCGAGCGCGAAGCCGATCCCGCCGCCGATCGCGAAGCCTGAGAGCGCCCGGAGAGTCGAGATCCAGATGTTCTGCTGGAGCTCGCCCGTCCCCAGGAGCCGCCAGCCGGCGGCCAGCACCGCGCTCGGCGCCGGGAGGATCGTGGTCGGGATGCCGCCGAGCCGGCAGGCCGCCTCCCAGGCGACGACGAGGATCGCCGGAAGGAGCCAGCCCGTGACCTGGCCGGGCCAACGCAGGCCGGCGGCGCGTCGCGCGCCGGCCCCGAGACGAAGCGGGATCGCGCTCACGACGCGGCCGCCCGCCGTCCGTCGCCGTGCCGACCGACGGTGAACTCGTTCGCGATCTGGGCGCGCAGCCCCGAGCGATGCGGTGCGATTCCGAGCGCCGGGAAAAGAAGCTCGGCGACCCGGTAGGCCTCCTCGAGATGCGGGTAGCCGGAGCCGATGATCGTATCGACGCCGACCGCCTGGTACTCGCGGATCCGGTCCGCGACCTGGTCGGGCGTGCCGACGAGCGCCGTCCCGGCCCCGGTGCGGACGAGGCCGACCCCGGCCCAGAGGTTCGGGCCAACCACGAGCTTGTCGCGACGCCCGCCGTGCAGCTCGGCCATGCGGCGCTGGCCGACCGAATCCATCTGCTCGCGGAAGCGTCGCTGCGCCACCTCGATCTGCTCGTCGCTGATGCGCGAGATCAGTCGGTCCGCGGCCGCCCAGGCCTCCTCTTCCGTCTCGCGCACGATGAAGTGGACGCGCATGCCGAAGCGGAGCTTGCGCCCGCGCGAAGCGGCCTTGCGGCGGACGGCCTCGACCTTCTCCTGCACGCCCGCAACCGGCTCGCCCCAGGTGAGGTAGAGGTCGACCTGGTCGGCCGCGAGATCCTGGCCGGCCTCTGACGAACCGCCGAAATAAAGCGGCGGATAGGGCGATTGCACGGGCGGGAAGTCCAGGCGCCCGTCCTTGATCCGATAGTGCTTGCCCTCGAAGGTGACGGTCTCGCCCGAGAGGAGCCCGCGCCAGATGCGCAGGAACTCGTCCGCCTGGTCGTAGCGCTGGTCGTGCGGGAGGAACACGCCGTCGCCCGCGAGCTCGACCGGGTTGCCGCCCACCACGACGTTGAGGAGCAACCGCCCGTTGGAGAGGCGGTCGAGGGCCGCGGTCTGCCGCGCCGCGAAGGCGGGCGTCACGACGCCGGGGCGGAGCGCGACCAGGAACTTCAGCCGCTCCGTCACGGTCGCGAGGCCCGTCGCCGTGATCCAGGAATCCTCGCAGGACTGGCCGGTCGGCAGGAGCACGCCCTCGAAGCCCAGCTGATCGACGGCCTGCGCGATCTGCTTGAAATACGGGAACTCGGCCGGCCGCTGCTGGCGCTCGGAACCGAGATAGGATCCGTCGCCATGCGTCGGGATGAACCAAAACATGGTGACGGGCTCGGCCCGCGCGGCCGTTTCGGGAAAGGACAGGACGCTCATCGGATCACCTCGGTATGGGGGCAGGACGCGGCGGCCGCTCAGCTCTGCGGCGGCGTCCAGATCGCGTCGCGTACCGCGATGGCGCGCGGGATGAGCCCGAGCTTGTGCAGCCGGTCGGCGCTCTCCTGCTGGTGCGCCACGATCTCGGGCGAGACCGGGAAGACGCCGAACTCGGCCCGGTCAGCCGCGACCGTCTGGGCGCCGATCTCGACGCCGGTGACCTCGGCGAGGCGCTTCGCCACCTCGTGGCGGTTCGCGTCCGCCCAGGTCGCCGCCTCTCTCAGGGCCGCGAGGGTCGCGTTGACGAGCTTCGGGGCCTTGGCGGCGAAGCCGCGATTGGCCAGCATGAAGGTGTTGTTCCGCAGCACGTCCTTCGAGGTCGTGAGCAGCACGGGCTCGTAGCGCGCCTGCGCGACCGCGAAGAACGGGTCCCAGATCGTCCAGGCGTCGATCGAGCCGCGCGCGAAGGCGGCGCTCGCATCCGCGGGGCTCAGGAACACCGGCTGGATATCCGCATAGGACACCCCGGCCTTCTCAAGCGCCGCGACCGTCAGGTTGTGCGCGCTCGAACCCTTGGTGAAGCCGACCTTGCGGCCTCTCAGGTCCGTGATCTGCGCGATGCCGCTGTCCTTGCGGGCGATCAGACCCTCGCCGCGCGCGTTCGACGGCATCGCGGCCACGTAGGTGATCGCGGCCCCGGCGGATTGCGCGAAGATCGGCGGGGTGTCGCCCGTGTAGCCGATGTCGACCGAACCGACGTTCATGGCCTCGAGAAGGGGCGGGCCGGCCGTGAACTCGACCCAGCGCACCGAGGCGCCCTCGGCCGCGGCGTGCTTCTCGATGACGCCGAGCCCCTTGGCGACCACCGGCATCCCGGTCTTCTGGTACCCGACGCGCAGCTCGCGAGGCGCGTCCTGCGCGACCGCTCCGCGGGCGAGAAGCGGCGCGGCCGCGAGGCCGGCCAGAAGGGCGCGGCGATCGATCTGTCTGTCAGCCATGGTCTGTAAGTCGCTGATCTGCCAGGCGAACCGGATCACCTGTTCGGCGCCGGACGCCCCCGGCTCAAGGGCCGGTGTTGCGTCCGCTAAGATTTCGTCGCGGCGCAGCAAGGTCAACGGGAATGGACAGGCTTTGTTGGGCCAGCCGGGAGGCGTTTGATCTCCGGGCCTGGGGCGATGCGAGAAGATTGTATCGCGGCTGGCCTGCACCGCCGCTTGTGCGAGAAGATGCTCCTCGTCAGGCAGGCTCGCCCAAGCGCACGCGCGTGCGCCTACGCCAGGGGCGACCGCGTCCCTACAGTCGATGGAAGTGGGTCGGCGGCCGCAGCGAGGGCCGCAACGGATTACTTGCCGTAGCCGGGGGCGCTGATCGTCGGCAGCACGGGCGCGGTCGTCCCGCCATAGACGTCCAGCCGGCGCTGCGTCCCGTAGGTGTCCGTGTTGCGGCCGATGCTGCCGCCGATGCTCGAGCCCAGATCCTCGAGGCCGGGGCCGCTGTCGCTCGGGCCGAGGCAGCCGCCGAGCGCCAGCGCGACGGTCACGAGAAAGGGGAGAACGGCGTAGCGCATCGGGAACTCGATTCGGATCGCGCCCGCTTTAGCACGATCCGATGCGGCGTCAGCACGGTCCGAGACCGGTCGATCAGATCGAGCTCGGAATCCCGGACAGGGCGCCGAGGCCGATGAGGGTGCAGCTGATGAAGCCGAGCGCGAAGCCGCGCCAGAACGACCAGCCGAACCGGCGGGCCTGATCGAGGGACTCGCGCACCGATACGTCACGGTAGCCTTGGCGGGCCGGGTGATCGTCAAGGACTCGACGCATGTCGTCCTCCATGCCGAATGGTATTGTTCCCTCGTTGTGCCAGCTCCGATGCGATTTCTGAAGCATCGTGGACCGCCTTTTCGGGCGAAGAGCTAACAGGGCCTTTCCAGACTGCGATCGAGCCGGCTCAATCCTCGTTCGGAAAGCCCGCGAGGAGGCGGCGGCGCAGGGCCGCGAGCGCGCCGTTCAGCGCGAGGCCGAGCGCCGAGATCGCGATCAGCGGCACGAACATCTCGACGGTCTGGAAGGAGCGCGCCGCGCGGACGAGCAGGTAGCCGAGCCCGTCCGTCGAGGTGATCATCTCGGCCAGGAACACGACGATGCAGGCGACCACGAGGCCGATCCGGCTGCCCGTCAGGATGGACGGCAGGGTCGCGGGGAGGACGACGGTCCAGACGGCAGCTCGGCGCGACGTGCCGGCCGCGAGCGCGGACCAGACGAGCTTCGGCTCGACCCTCGCCGCGCCCTGGTAGGTCGCGAGCAGGATGGGGAAGAGCGCGTCGGCGACGACGAGCACGATCTTCGACGCGTCCCCGAAGCCGAGCGACAGGACGAAGGCCGGGTAGAGCGCGATCTTCGGCACCGGCGCGAGAATTCGCACCACCGGCCGCAGCACCCCGCCGACGAAGCGGTTCGTCGCGCCCGCAAGACCGAGCCCGACCCCGAGGACGAGCGCGACGAGGAACCCCGCAAAAAGGCGGGACAGGGTAGCCCAGGCATGCAGGAGGAAGGCGGGATCCGCGACGCTCGCGAGCGTGCGGCCGAACACGGCGACCGGGGAGGGGAGCAGCGCCCGGGGGGCGAGCCCCGCCGCGACGATCCCCCACCAGAGCGCGACGAGCGCCGCGAGGGGCAGGATGCCGACGAGCGCGTCCGAGCGCCAGGCCCGGATCACGCGGCCGTCACCCCGATCGCGTCCGGCTCGTCCGACCAGCCGACGAGCGCCGCCCGGGCGCGCTCGAAGGCGACGTCGAGCACGATGCCGAGCGCGCCGATGACGAGGATCATGGCGTAGACGGTCTCGTATTGCGCCATATCGAGCGCGTTGAAGAGGATGTTTCCGGCGCCCGTCTGCCGCGCGATCATCTCGCTCGTCACCATGGTGATCAGCGAAAGCACGATCCCGGTGCGGCAGCCGACCAGGATCTCGGGCAGCGCCGCCGGCAGCACGATCCGCAGAAGCCGCGAGGCGCCCGACATGCCCATGGCCCGGGCCGACCAGATCATCTTCTCCTCGACCGCGCGGGCGCCCTGATAGGCGTGGTAGATCACGGGCAGGCTCGCCCCGAGCACGATCACGAGGAGCTTCGAGGCGTCGCCCACCCCGAGCCAGAGCATGATGATGGGCATCAGGGCCGCTTTCGGCACCGGGTAGCTCACCATGAGGAGCGGGTTGACGAGGCTCGCGACGAGGCGGCTGCGGCCCATCGCGAGGCCGAGCGGCACGGAGAGCGCGACCGCGATCGCGAAGCCGAGCGCCATCCGGCGCAGCGAGTCGAGGATGTCGCCGAGCGCCTCCTGGTCGCCGAGGATAGCGGGCAGCTCGCGGAAGGTCGCGACCGCGTCGGGCATCCCGCCCGTCGTCAGAAGGTGGGCGAGCGCCTGCCAGCAGGCGAGGAGCCCGAGGCAGGCGAGGAGCGGAGGGAGGCCCGGCCGCAGGGCGGCGCCGGCGCGGGTCGCGGCGGCCGTCACGCGCCTGCCTCCTCCGGGGGGTCCTCGATGAGCCGCTCGATGTCGATCACGTAGCGCTGGTAGCGCGCGTCGAGCAGAAGCTCGTCGCGATGGCGCGGGCGCGGCAGGTCGACCGGGACGATCTCCTTGATGCGTCCCGGCTGCCGGCTCATCACGACGATCCGATCCGAGAGGTACACGGCCTCGTCAACGGCGTGCGTGACGAAGAGCACCGTCTTCCGGTCGCGTTCCCAGAGCGCGAGGAGATCGTTCTGCAGCTTGAGCCGCGTGTGGGCGTCGAGCGCCCCGAAGGGCTCGTCCATGAGGAGGATCGCGGGGTCGTAGGCGAGCGTGCGGGCGATCGCGACCCGCTGCTTCATGCCGCCCGAGAGCTCCTTCGGGTAGAAGGTCTCGTAGGCCGAGAGACCGACCCGGGCGAGGAGCCCGCGCGCTTTCGTCTCGGCGTCGGCCTTGGAGGCGCCTGCCTGGCGCGGGCCGTAAGCGACATTGCCGAGCACGGTTTTCCACGGGAACAGCGCGAATTCCTGGAAGACGGGGCCGCGGTCGGGCCCGGGCCCGGTGACCGGGCGCCCGCCGACCGTTACGGCGCCGGTCGAGGGCGGGACGAAGCCGCCGACGATATAGAGGAGGGTCGATTTTCCGCAGCCCGATGGCCCGAGGATCGACACGAACTCGCCGTCCGCGACCGCGAGGTCGATCGGGGCGAGCGCGAGATGCGTGCCGCCCGTGCGACGCTGAAAAGTCTTCGTCACGCCCGCGATCTCGACCGCGGCCGGACGTGGCGCGGTCGACTGTTCCGGCGGGTGCGACGGGTCGATAAGTGCAGCCTGGGCCATCGCGGCCTCAGCTCGCACGGAGCATGCCGCGCAGCCTCGTCACGGCAAAACCGCCGTCGCCTCGATCTCGAGGCGCGCCTTCGGCTCGACGAGGCGGGTCACGCCGACGAGCGCCATCGCCGGATAATGCTCGCCGAGGATCTCGCGATAGGCGCGGCCGAGGGGCCGCAGGTTCGCGAGGTATTCCTCGACGTCCACCACGTACCAGGTCATCCGCACGAGATGGTGCGGCTCGCCGTCCGCCTCCGCCAGGATCGAGCGGATGTTGAGGAAGATCTG